>DATFTF010000234.1:0-14100 GCA_035262245.1 Thermoanaerobaculia bacterium | reverse complement strand
ACTACCGGCGCCGGCTGGAAGCAATCGATGCCGCCGGCTGGCCGATTCCGCAGCAGGTCGACTACCGGATCGTCCGCGCCGAGATGGACGGCCTGGACTTCGACCACCGCGTGCTCCAACCCTGGGCCGGTAACCCTGCGTTCTATGTCACGGTCTTCAACGAAGAGAGCGACCAGCCTGCGCGCGAAGGGCCGTTCGCCGAAGCGGCGGTGGAGCTTTGGAGCTATTCCTTTCCGCTCGATCCGACGAGCGCCGCCCGCATCGACGCCGGAATCCGCGTCATCCCTAACCTCCTTGCGCAGGCCCGGACGAATCTGACCGGCAACGGGAGGGATCTCTGGACGCAGGCAATCCGGGCGCTGCGCCAGCAGAGCGCCGACCTCGCGGAGCTCGCCAGCCGGCTGACCGAGTCGCAGAACGTGTTGGCCGAAAATGTCGGCCGGGCGCGCGAAGCGACGGACGGCTTCGCGGCCTGGGTCGACTCCCGGGCTTCGATCAAGACGGGCTCCTCCGGCGTGGGCGTAGAGAACTACGACTGGTATCTCAAGCACGTCCAGCTCGTTCCCTACACGTGGCGGGACGAGGTGACCATCATGGAGCGGGAGCTGGCCCGGGCGTACGCGCTCCTGGCCATGGAGGAGCTGCGCAACGCGAAGCTTCCGCCGCTCGAGCCGATCGCGAGCGCGGAGGAGTTCCGGCGCCGCTTTCCCGCCGCGGTCTCGGAGTACATGGCTTACCTGCGGGATCACGCCATTCTGCGCATTCGGCCCTGGATGGAGGGCGCCCTGGCCGCGCGCGTGGGCACATTTTCGCCCGGCCCGCGTGAGTTCTTCTCGGAAGTGGACTACCGCGATCCCGAAGTCCTGCGCACGCACAGCTACCACTGGTTCGACAAAGGCCTGATGGTGTTCGAGCCGCCCGCGAGCCCCATCCGCAAGAGTGCCCTGCTCTACAACATCTTCAATTCCCGCACCGAAGGGCATGCCACCGGCTGGGAGGAGCTGATGCTTCAAGCCGGGATGTTCGACGACCGCCCGAGAGTCCGCGAGCTCGTCTACGTGCTGCTCGCCGAGCGCGCGGCGCGGGCCCTGGGCGATCTCAAGATGCACAGCAACGAGCAGTCCCTCGAGCAGGCCTCGGCCTTCGCGTGTGCGCACACTCCGCGTGGGTGGCTGCGCATGGACGGGAACCTGGTGCGCTCCGAGCAGCACCTCTACCTCCAGCAGCCCGGCTACGGCACGAGCTACATCATCGGGAAGATCGAGATCGAGAAGCTCCTGTCGCGGCGGCGCGAGCAGCTCGGCGAGCGATTCCGCATGGCGGAATTCATGGACGAGGTGAACGCGGCCGGGCTGATCCCGGCCGCGCTGGTGCGCTGGGAGCTGACGGGAGAGAAGTCGGAGGACTTGAAGAGACTGCTGGACTGACTAGGAATCGCAGCGTGATCTCGCTGCGATGTCTTATTGGGCCTGCGTCGTCAGCGGCTTTCCCTTCTCGGCCACGAACACCGCCGCAAGCTTGACCGGTGTCGTCCCTTCGTTGCGCCCCTCGTGAATCTGGCCGGGCTTGATGGAGAAGACCTCACCCGCCTTGAACGTTCGCGTCGGCTCGCCCTCCCGGTCGACGATGACTTCGCCCTCCAGCACGAACCCGTAGACCTCGGCCGGATGCGTGTGCCGCCCCTCGCGCCCGCCGGGAGGAATCTCGACCGCGGCCATCACCACCTCGCGGCCCGGGATGGTCGAGTCCTGCTTGAGGAGAACGTTTCTCTTCACCGACGGAGCCTGCTCCGCCCGAAGACGTGTGATGCCCGCCCAGCCGATCGCGGCGGCCGCCACGAGGACCAAAGCGGTTTTCCAGCGTACGGAGTTCATGGTCACCTCCCTTGTTGTCCGCGGATCATAGACCCATCACTATCGCAACGTGATCGCAGCGCGATCGCAACGAGATCGGGTGATCGGGGGCTTCAGATCCCGCTGCGATCCCGATGCGATCGCAGATCACGGCGCGATTTTCTGTGACAGACTGGGGCATTCGTTCATTGCCCCCGGTTCCTGACCGCCTCGTGAGGAGGTCCCCGTGAAACGAAACGGAGTCGCGAGGTCGCCGCTTGCCCTGCGCTGCATTCTGGTTCTGGTTCTGGCGGTCCTGGTCGCCGGTCTCGCGCGCGGCGCGTCGCAGCCTTCCGATCGAGACGTCGCCTCCCGGCTCAAGGACTTCGACGCCTGGATGAACAAGACCCTGAAAGACTGGAACGTGCCCGGCATCGGCGTCGGGGTCGTTGTCGGCGACAAGCTCGTCTTCGCCAAGGGCTACGGTTACCGGGACTACGGGCAGAAGCTTCCCTTCACCCCGAGCACGCTCTACCAGATCGCCTCGAACTCGAAACTCTTCACCGCCGTGTCCGCGGGTCTTCTTGTGGAGGAGGGCAAGCTCGCTTGGGACCGGCCGATTCGGGAATCGGTCCCCTCGATTCAGTTCTTCAATGACTACCTGAACTCGACGGTGACGCTGCGGGACATGCTCGGCCACCGCACCGGCATCACGCGTCATGACCTGATCTGGTATCAGGCTTCCGACTCGCGGCAGGAGCTTTTCGGCAAGCTCAAGTACATGGAGCCTAAGGAGCCGCCGCGGACCACATTCCTCTACAACAACATGATGTACGCCGCGGCCGGGTACGCGATCGAGCTCCAGTCGGGAAAGACCTGGGAGCAGTTCGTCCGCGAGCGCATCTTCGGGTCCCTCGCGATGAGCCACTCGCTCTTTACGGTGGCGGAGATGGTCCAGCAGCCGGACCACGGCGTGGCCTACACGGAAAAGCGCGACACGTTCGAGATCTACAAGATCCCCTACTACGAGGACACCGCGGGTATGGCTCCGGCCGGCGCGATCATCTCGAACATCGAGGACATGTCCCACTGGCTGATTGCGCTGATGAACGACGGGAAGTATGCGGGACGGCAGGTGCTGCCGCCCTCTGTCCTGAAAGCCACGATCGAGCCCGCCATCGCGCGGCCCAACGCGCTTGGCGAATCGCGCGGATGGTGGGAGATCCTCAACACCGCCTACGGCATGGGACGGATGACCTGTTCCTACCGCGGTCACCTTCTCACCTACCACGGCGGAGATCTCGACGGATTCCACTCCCAGGTCTCGTTTCTGCCTCAGGAAAAGATCGGCGTCCTGGTCGCGGTCATCGGCGACCACGCGGCGACCCTCTACAACGTCGTGAGCTACAACATCTACGAGCGGCTGCTGGGCTTGAGCCAGACCCCGTGGTCCGAGCGATGGCTCGACGTCCGTCTGAAGGGGAAGAAAGCGGAGACAGAGTCGCGGACCAAGGCCGGCGCGGACCAGGTCCGGAACACCCATCCCTCTCACTCTCTCGAGGACTACGCCGGCGAATACGAGCATCCCGCCTACGGCCTCCTGAAAATCGGCTCGAAAGAGGGACAGCTCCAGTTTGACTTCCATAAGATCTCGCTGCCCCTGACTCACTTTCACTACGACCGGTTTGACACTCCCGACGACGAGCGGTACGGAAAATTTTCGGTCAATTTCGCCACCAATCCCCAGGGCGACATCGACAGGGCGGTCATGTCGCTCGACGAAGCGGAGGCGGCCTTCGTCCGTCGTCCGGAAAGGCCCGATCCCGCCGTCCTCAAAGAGCTCGCCGGCACCTACCAGACGCCGACTGGCTCCATTTTCCAGGTCGTCCTCAAGGAGGACGGCAACCTGGTTCTGCGGTTCCCCGGTCAGCCGGAGCAGAAACTCGTCGCCTACAAGGGCCTCAAGTACCGGGTCCCGGAGTTCGCCGACGTGGTCTACGAATTCGTTCTGGAGAGCGGACGGGCCGTGGCGCTCAAGCAGCGCGATCCGTCCGGAGAACTGACGTTCATCCGCAGATGACGGGAACCCTCCCGGGACTGCGACCGATCCCCCCTGGAGCAAGGAGGAGAGAATGAACCGGGCCGCTTTCGCCCTGGCATGGGTCTCGATCGCCGCGACGCTGGCGGCCTCGGACGCCGCACCTGCGTCTCTCCAGGGCTTCGCGCAACCGACCGCCGCCGCCGAGCGCGGCTGGGAAGAGAAGTTTCGCGCCCTTCCCAGCTCCGAGAACCAGCGGGAGTGGATGCGTCGCTTGAGCGCGCGCCCGCACCACGTCGGCTCGCCGTATGACCGGGAGAACGCCGAGTGGATCCTCGGCAAGTTCCGGGAGTTCGGCTGGGACGCCTCGATCGAGACCTTCGAGGTGCTCTTTCCGACGCCGAAGGAGCGCCTCGTGGAAATGACCGCTCCCCGCCGCTTCACGGCGAAGCTCGAGGAGCCCCCGCTTGCGGCCGATCCGACCTCCGGGCAGAAAACCGAGCAGCTTCCCACCTACAACGCCTACTCCATCGACGGGGACGTCACCGCGCCGCTGGTCTTCGTCAACTACGGGCTTCCCGCAGACTACGAACAGCTGGAACGATTCGGGATCTCGGTCAAGGGCGCAATCGTCATCGCCAAATACGGCAACTCCTGGCGCGGCATCAAGCCCAAGGTGGCCGCCGAGCACGGCGCGGTCGGCTGCCTGATCTATTCCGATCCGGCCGACGACGGCTACTACGTGGACGACGTCTTTCCCGAAGGCCCGATGCGTCCGCCCTCGGGCGTCCAGCGCGGAAGCGTCATGGACTTTGCCTCTTCGAATCCCGGCGACCCGCTGACCCCCGGCGTCGGGGCGACCCGCGACGCGAAGCGGCTCTCGATCGGCGAAGCGGCGAGTTTGACGAAGATCCCCGTCCAACCCCTCTCCTACGGCGACGCGCAGGCGCTCCTGTCGGCCCTCAAAGGCCCCATGGCGCCCCGGCAATGGCGCGGCGCGCTCCCGATCCCGTACCACCTGGGACCGGGGCCGGCCACGATCCATCTGAAGGTCGCCTTTCACTGGGACCTGCGGCCCGTTTACGACGTGGTGGGGCGCCTCGCCGGCTCCGATGCGCCGGAGGAGTGGGTAATCCGCGGCAATCATCACGACGCCTGGGTCAACGGCGCCGAGGATCCGATCTCCGGCCAGGTCGCACTGCTCGAAGAGGCCCGGGCGCTCGGCGAGCTCGTCCGGCAGGGATGGAAGCCCCGGCGCACGATCGTCTACTGCGCCTGGGACGGGGAGGAGCCGATGCTGCTCGGTTCCACGGAGTGGGCCGAGACCCACGCCGCCGAGCTCCGAAAGCACGCGGTCGCTTACCTGAACACCGACGGCAACGGCCGCGGATATCTCGAGGCGGAGGGCTCTCACACCCTGGAGCGCTTCGTCAACGGCGTCGCGCGAGACATCGCGGATCCCGAGACGAAGTTGAACGTGCTCGAGCGCCGGCGGCTGCACGACATCGCGGAGGCCAAGAACGAAGAGGACCGCAAGCGGCTGCGCGAGCGCGCCGACGTCCGCCTGCAGGCTCTGGGATCAGGAACGGACTACACCGCGTTCGTCGATCACCTCGGTATCGCGTCGTTGAACCTCTCTTACAGCGGGGAGGACCAGGGCGGCATCTACCACTCGATCTACGACGATTTCTACTGGTTCACGCACTTCAGCGACCGCGAGTTCCTCTACGGCCGCGCCCTCTCTCAGACCGTGGGAACGGCCGTGATGCGCCTGGCCGACGCCGACTTGCTTCCCTTCGAATTCCGCGGGCTGGCCGACGCGGTCGCTCTTTATCTCCAGGAGCTCGAAAAGCTGGCCAGGGATCGGCGCGACGAGGTCGCCGAACGCAACCGGCAGCTCGAGGAGGGCGTCTTCGCCGCGGACAACGATCCCCGCCGGCCGATGGTCGCCCCGGCGCGAGAAGACGCTCCGCCCTTCCTCAACTTCGCCCCGCTCGCCAACGCCTCCGAGAGCCTCGCGCGGAGCGCGCGCCGGTACGAGAACGCTTTGGCGCGCATCGACCCGGCGCAGGTTCCGGCCGCCACGCTCCGAGCCTGGAACGAGCGGCTGCGCCAGAGCGAGGGCCGCCTGACCAGCCCGGCGGGACTTCCGCGCCGACCCTGGTACAAGCACATGCTCTACGCGCCCGGCGTCTACACCGGCTACGCCCCCAAGACGATGCCGGGCGTCCGCGAGGCGATCGAAGGAAAACGATTCGACGAGGCCAACACGGAGATCCAGCGGCTGGCCGGGGTCCTGGAAAGCGAGACCGCGCTCATCGATGGGCTGGCCGAGAACGCCGAACGTCTGGCCCGCTAGACCGTCGCCGGAACGGAGCTTCGGGATCTGCGGCTTCGCCGCACAGCCCTTCGGCTCGCCCAAAGGGGCTCGACCGAAGGGCTGATCCCGAAGCTCCGCTCCGGCTCCCGCGGCGCGAGTCGTTTCGCGGATCCAGTCCGCGAAACTTGGTCGCGCCGCGAAGGGCACGAAGGACCATTCTTAGTCTTTGGCCTGGTCTGGAAAGGTTGCAGCGCCGGTCGCGCAGCGAGCGCCTGCGCTGCAAACCAGCCGGCATTCCCAGATCTCCGCCACCAGCCGGTGGCCGAAGCTCGTGTGCCGCTGCCGGGCCACCAGGCGGAAGCCGGCGGCGCGGTAGATATGCCGGGCGGCGGTCAGCACGCTCTGGGTCCAGAGGACGATCTTCGAGTACCCGGCCTCGCGCGCGAAGCGCCGGCACTCCTCGACCAGCCGCCGTCCGATCCCCAGGCCGCGCGCGTCCGGCTCGACGTACAGCAGGCGGAGCTTGGCCACACGTTGTGACTTGCGCACGAGAAAAACCGAACCCACGATTTTCCCGTCTCGTTCCGCGATCCAGCAGCGCTCACGCCGCGGATCGAGGTGCTCGACGAAATGCTCGACGATGCTGGCGACCAGCGCCTCGAACCGCTCGTCCCAGCCGTATTCCGCGGCATACAGAACTCCGTGGCGGTGCACGACCCAGCCCAGGTCCCCGGGACGGGGAGGGCGCAATCTGTAGCCGGGCTCGCGACCGGCTCCGGGGCTCAAGACCTTCTCGATTGTGTGCATTGCCTCGACCAGCCGCTCACGGTCGGACGGCGCCAGCGGCGCGAGCATGTCCGCGGCCTGGCGATCGGCCGCCTTCTCCAGAGGTCTCAGGACTCGCTCCCCCTTCGGCGTGAGCCGCAAGAGCCTCCGTCGCGCGTCGGTAGCTGCCCGACCGCTTTCCAGGAGGCTCCGGCGCCGGAAGCCCGCCAGGATCCGGCTCAGATAGCCGGGGTCCAGACCGAGGTCCCTTCCGATCGCGGTCGCCGTCGACGTCGCGCGGTGCATGAGCTCATAGAGGACGCGAACCTCTGTCAAGGAGAAGGGGCTGGCGTGCAGGCCTTCGTCCAGGAGCCCGATCTGACGCGTGTAGAAGCGATGAAACTCGCGGACCGAGGCGACGGCGGAAGCAGGGACGGACGGCATGGTTGGCAGCCCGCCCCATCCTGACGCTATTAGTTGACTCTGTCAACTATTTGTCGAGGCCGGCCTCTTGGCGAAAAACTTCTCCACGGCCCCCGCCAGCCGCTCGAAGGTGATCGGCTTGACCAGGTGGTCCTGGAAACCGGCCTGCCTTCCCTGCTCGATGTCCTGCTCCATGCCGAAGCCGGTCAGGGCAATGCCGACCAGCCCGTGCCGCGCCCGCAGACCGCTCATCAGATCGAAGCCGCTGCCGTCGGGAAGGCCGATGTCCGACATCACCAGATCGAACGGCGCCGCCTCCGCGGCCGCCATTGCCTCCTGGACCGTTCCGGCCAGAACCACCTGGCAGGACATCTCCTGGAGAAGCTCGCGCACCGCCCGGGCCGTGTCGAGATGATCCTCGACCAGGAGAACGCGCCTGCCGGCGGCGGCGGAAGGGGGCGCCGCCAGCGCCTCGAGCGGCGGCCGGCGAATCGGCAACGTGGGCGTTCCGGCGGGAAGCTCGACCCGGAAGGTCGCGCCGAGTCCGATTCCCGCGCTGGAGGCCGTGAGCACGCCGGCTTGGGCCTCCACCAGGGCCGAGGAGATCGCCAGGCCCAGGCCCAGGCCGCCCGCGGATTTTCCGGCCTGCTCGAAGGGATGGAAGATGCGACCGATCTCCGACGGCTCGATGCCGCGGCCGCTGTCGGAGACCTCGATGGCCACCCATCCCGGGCTGGGGGAGAAAGCGTTCAACCGGATCCGGCCGCCGGAGGGCGTAAAGCGGATCGCGTTCTCGACCAGGTTCCAGAGCACCTGCCGCAAGCGGGCGGGATCCGCGCGAGCGACCAGCTCGCGGCCGGAGGCGAGCTTTCGCTCCATGGTGATCCCCTTTTCCCTGGCCTCGGAGCGGCAGATCTCCAGGACGTGGTCCACGGCATCGCCCAGCACCACCTCCTCGATCTCGACCTTGAGCTTGCCTCTGGCAATGCGCGTCAAGTCGAGAAGATCGTCGATCAGACGCGCCTCCAGTTCCGCGTTGCGGCGGACGACCTCCACGCGGCGGCGCGTTTCCGTCCGCAGAAGGGGGTCCCGCTCGAGAACCGAAGTCAGGGCTAGGATGGGTGTCAGCGGCGTACGCAATTCGTGAGAGAGAGCGGCCAGGAATCGATCCTTTGCGTGGTTGGCGGCCTCCGACTCCTCCCGAGCCCGGCGCCGTTCCGCGGTCAGCGCGCCCAGGATCAGGAACGTGCTCGAGGTCAAGGCCATGAACACCTGGAGGGCATAGAGACCTTCTTCCACCGAGTCGCCGTGAAAGGGACCATGCCCACGCACCGTGGACCAGATCGCAATCACCGAGATGAGAAAGCAGGCCCGCGCGGCTCCGCGCTGCTCGAACCGGATGGCGGCCCACACCAGGAGCGGCGACAGCAGCGCGGCGACGCCGCCGCTGGTCAGCTCGAAGAGAAGCACGCTGGCCAGCAGAATCAAGACCGTCAACGCCGTCGCCTCCACGATCCGCGGCGGGCTCCGCCGCTCCCCGTGGCGGCCCAGCGTGAGGAGCAGGGAACCGACGATCAGAATGCCGATCGCGTCGCCGAGCCACCAGGCCCGCCAAGTCACCTCGAAGCGCGCCGGCGAGATGATGCCGGCAAACAGCAGGCTCGAAACGCCGATGGTGGCGCCCAGAGCGGCCGCGGCGACGGCGCCCAGCGAGATCACGCCCACGACGTCGACGACCCGGTCGAGCGACGAGCGGAAACCGGGAATGCGGCGGACGGCGGCGGCGGCGGCGACCGCCTCCAGCGTGTTGCCGGCGGCGATGGCGACCGCAACGGAGACCGGCGCGCCGGTCCAGAGATTTGCCACGAACGCGCCCAGAGTGATGGCCGGCCAGAATCGGAAGCCCAGGATCAGGATCGCCGCCAGGGCGGCGCCGCTGGCCGGCCAGACGAGCGTGGCGAAAGCGTTGACCGCGTGGATCCGAAGGCCGACCCGGGCCAGAAGCGCGTAGACGACAGCGAGCACGATCGCCTGACCCAGATAGCCCAGGCCGTGGTCGGAGCCCCGGGCGCGCGCACGGCGCGGGAGAAACGAAAGGGCCCAGTCGGCGTCTCGCGATTGGGGATCCGCGCTCGACATCGAGTCTCCAGGCGCCGAGGTCCTCGGTTACGCCCTGATGGTCTTCTCGGCAAGATTGTATCCTCGGGGCATGAAAATCGAAACCTTTGCTCTCGAACGCTGGATGACCGCCTGGGAGACGAAGACTCCCTACGACATCGCCGAAAGCGGTATTTTCCCCATGACCGTCCGCGAGCTCCTCGCCTTCGAGCCTCCGGAAGAGCGGGACCGGATTCTCGAGGTGCTCCTCGGCCTGCGACTGGGCTACAGCGAGGCGCGCGGCACGCTCGCGCTTCGGTCGGCCATCGCCGCGACCTACCGCGCGACCGGCCCGGAAGAAATCCTGGTGACCACCGGCGCCATCGAGGCGAACTTTCTGCTCTTTCACGTTCTGCTCGAGCCGGGCGACCACGTGGTGGCGGTCTATCCCGCCTACCAGCAGCTCTACAGCCTGCCCCGGATCCTCGGATGCGACGTTTCGCTCTGGAAGTTGCGGGCGGATGGCGGCTTTCGGTACGACCTGGAGGAGCTCGAACGGCTGGTGACGCCGCGCACCCGCCTGATCGTGTTGAACACTCCCCACAACCCGACCGGAGCGATGCTGTCTGCGGAGGAGCTCGTCCGGATCGAGCGGCTGGCCTCATCGGTCAAGGCGCGCGTTCTCTCCGACGAAGCCTACCGGTGGCTCGAGATTCCGGGAGGCTCGCCGCTGGCACCTCCGATGCGTGATCTCGCCGGCGCCGGCGTGAGCGTGGGAACCCTCTCCAAGCCGTTCGGACTCCCCGGCCTGCGCATCGGGTGGATGGCCGGACCGGCCGATCTGGCGGCGAAATGCTGGGGCCTGCGTGACTACGTGTCGCTGTCGCCCGGACGACTCAACGACGCGCTCGCTCTCCTCGCCTTCAAGCACCGGGACCGGATCGTGGAGCGCACGCGCGCGATCGTGGAGGCGAATCTGGCCACGGCCAAGGCGTGGTTCGAACGCCACGCCGAATTCGTTTCCTGGACGCCGCCGCGCGGCGGCCTCCTCGCGCTGTTGCGCTACGCCTTCGACATCCCCTCGCTCGAGCTCTCCAACCGTCTCGCCGAGAGGCACGGCGTCATGCTGGCGCCCGGCTCGGCCTTCGGCGTCGAACATCACCTCCGCATCGGGATTGGCCAGGAGCCGAAGACTTTCGCCGAGGGGCTCCGCCGCGCGTGGGAATGCCTCGACGGCCTGAGGCGTGAAGGCGTTCCAGTGAGGCGATCCTTTCAGACCGACTCGATCGCGGTGTGAGACCGACGCGGTCTTCGCTCGCCTTCAGGCCGGGGACGGCACTCCCCGGGGCGCCAGCGGCAGCGAGCGCAGACGAACCCCGGTCGCCGCGAAGATCGCGTTGCCGATGGCGGGGGCCAGTCCGACCAGGGGCGTCTCACCCGCTCCCGCGGAGGGAAGGTCTTTGCGGTCCAGGATCACGACATCAATCCGCGGCACGTCGGGAAAACGGGGCACGCGGTACAGGGAAAAGTGCGGATTCGAGATTTTCCCGCCGGCGAAACGAACCGCCTCGAAGAGCGCCCCGCCGATCGCCTGGACCACCGCGCCCTCGATCTGGTTGCGCAGCCCGCCGGGATTGACCACCGCGCCGCACTCGAAGGCCTGCACCACGCGGCGGAGAATCACCCGCCGCGTGGAGGGCTCGATCTCCACGGCGGCGCAGGTCGCGATGTAGCCGCCTTTCTCGACCCCGCAGGCGATTCCGAATCCGCTGCCGGCGGCGGGCTGCGTCGCCCCCCAGCCAAACTTGTCCGCCGCGGATTGAAGAACCGCCTTGAGGCGCTCGTCCTTGAGGTTCTTCAAGCGAAACTGGAGCGAGTCCATGGACAGCGCCTGGGCCAGCTCGTCCATGTGCGATTCGCGGGCGAAGTGATTGGCGGTGGCGGCGAGCCCACGGTAGGAGCCCTGGCGCAGCGGGCCGTCGGCGGGATGGAACTGGATCTTCCGATTGGCCACCGTGTAGGGCGTAGCGATCGCGGCCGGCCCGGAGTTGTAGTTGTGGAACTCCCAGGAGGTCACCTCGCCGTCCTTGCGGGCGCCGCTCGCGATCTCGATCACGCCGGCTGGACGGAAGTAGGCCCAGGTGAACTCCTCCTCGCGGGTCCACACGACCTTGACCGGCTTGCCCGTCGCGCGGGAGAGGCGCGCCGCCTCGACCGCGGCGTCGCCGGTGTGCTTGCCTCCGTAGGCCGAGCCCGTGTCGGGAACCAGAACCCGCACCTGTTCGGCGGGAATCCGAAAAGCCTCGGCCAGCTCGTCTTTGACCGCAAACGGGCGCTGCGTGCCGGTCCAGACCATGAGCTTGTCGCCGTTCCATTCCGCGACTGCGGCGCGCGGCTCGAGAGGCGCGTGGGCGATGTAGGCGACCCGATACGTGGCGGAGAGCTTGACGTCCGCCGCGGCGCGCGCTTCTTCCACGGAGCCGGCCGTTTCGGCCTGGGAGCGGTCACCGCTCTCCGTCTTCTTCTTCAAAACCTCCCACAGCTCCTCCTCCGACGGCTGCTCCGGAACCGTCCACCGGGCCCGGATCGCCTCGATCGCCCGCTCCGCATCCCAGGCCGCGGGTGCGGTGACGCCCACGAAGTCCCCGTCGCGAACGACGCGCACTCCGGGCATGTCCTCCGCGGCCGAAGCGTCGAGCGAGGCGAGACGACCCCGGAACCCGCCGGGGCGAAGCACCTTGCCGTGAAGCATGCCCGGCCGGGAGAGGTCGGAGGTGTACCGGTGGGTCCCGGTCACGAAGGCGCGGCCGTCCACCTTGGACACCGACGTGCCCGCGACTCTCCAGCCCGCGGCGGGAGCCAGCGCCGGCGACGAATCGATCGAGCGGACGAGCTCTTTGCCGCGGGCGAGATCTCCGAAAGAGATCGACCGTCCCGCCGCCCGGTCGAGGATCTTTCCGCCCTCGGCCGCGAGCGCCGACCGATCAGCCTTCCAGGACTCCGCGGCCATGTCCAGGAAAAGCTCACGCGCCGCCGCGGCCGCCTTGCGCAGCTGAGGGCCCATCGTGGGAGTCGTGCGGCTGCCGAAGGTCCCCATGTCGTAAGGCGTGCGATCGGTATCGCCCATGACCATGTCGATCGATCCGACGGGGACGCGGAGCTCCTCGGCCACCTGCTGGGAGAGCGACGTGCGGATGTTCTGTCCCATCTCGACTTTGCCGGTGCAGACGGTGACCCGGCCGTCGGCGTCGACGTGGATCCAGGCGGAGAGGTCGGAGGGGAGGTCGCGACCTGCACGCGTCCGGCCGGATTCCTGCGCCGCCGCTGTGACCGCAGGCGTCGCCGCGCAGACCAGGACGCCGCCTCCGAGGATCCGCAGAAACCGGCGGCGGTCGACGTCGAACCAGTGCAGCCCTTCGACGGCATGCTCGGCAACCTCGCCGGAGAGAGCGTCGGACGGGAACCGGGTCACGGCCGCTTCTCCGGCTTCATCGCCCCGGAGGCCTGGCGCACGGCGGCGAGGATCCGCGGATAGGTGCCGCACCGGCAGATATTGCCCGTCAAAGCGCCGACGATCTCCTCGTCGGAGGGGGTGCGGTTGCTCTCCAGCAGCGCGGCGGCGGCCATGATCATTCCGGCGGTGCAATACCCGCATTGGAAGGCCTCGTGATCCAGAAAGGCCCGCTGGACCGGGTGCAATCTCCCCTCACGTTCCAGCCCCTCCACGGTGACGATTTTCTTTCCGGCCGCCTCGGCGACCGTCGTGCGGCACGACCTCGCGGCGCGGCCTTCGAGGAGCACCGTGCAAGCGCCGCACTGCCCTTCGCCGCAGCCGTATTTGGTTCCGGTGAGGCCCAGCCGATCGCGCAGGACGGAAAGCAGGGGCTCCTGCGAAGGCGCTTCCACCGACCGCTTCGAGCCGTTGACGATCAGTGTCAGCGAAGGCATGCGGGTCTCCAAGCCGTCGCCTGCTCTGCGCTTCGGGATCTGCGCGCTTTGCCCGCACCGGCCCGCCGCTCGGCCAAAGGACCTCGACGGTGGGCCTGATCCCGAAGCTCCGCTCCGGCTCCCGCAACGCGAGTCGTTTCGCGAATCCAGTTCGCGAAACTTGGTCGCGTTGCGACGGCCTGGCTACTTATATCAGCCCTCGTCGCGTTGCGCGGATCTTCTGCTCCAGGTAGGCCGAGAACCAGCCGCTGTATTTTTCCTGCAGTTCCGGCCGGCGCCAGTCCTGCCCGGTCACGACGCCGCGGCAGCCCGGCGCGCCGCAGCGGCACTCCATGCGCTCCTCGTCATCGTCGGTCATGGCCCAATCGTGGGTCAGCTCCTCACCGGCCGCGATGTCTCGCATGGCGGCGAACACGATCTGGCCGCGCACTCCGATGTTCGGCGCGCACGAGTGGTTGCTGAAGATCATCGATTCTTCGCGCTCCGCAGCATCGAGCGGACCGATGAAGAGATCGTCACCGATCTGGATCTCCGCGGGTCCCAGCGCCGGCGCGATCCGCGCGAGCGTGGCCCGGTCGAAGACGTGGCCGCCCTTGACGGCCACGACCTCGCCGGCGGCGATCGGAGCGGCGGCGAAGAGGCCGCGGCCCTGAATCGAAGAGTCCTTCATGATCGTC
>DATFTF010000233.1:0-2229 GCA_035262245.1 Thermoanaerobaculia bacterium | reverse complement strand
GCCTGGCTCGTGCGCGGCGCGGACACCTTCGACGAGAGCAAACCGAGCGCTTATCTGATCCTCTCGAGCGAAGACCTCTCCGCCGCAATCGCGGCGTGCAAGGACCTCCACTGCGTCCTCTGGGACACCGTTCAGAACGGCGCCATCCTGCAGCCGGTCGAGGACGGCCACCGGTCGTTCTGGCTGCGCATCGTCGCGCCGCAGCTCGCCAAGGAGCAGCAGATCTCCGGACGGACATGGACTCCGTCGGTCGATCGGCGCGACCGCCTGGCGGGCCGGCTCGAGTTTTCGTATTCCAATGTCGGCGAGGAGGCCGACCTGGCCATCGATGCTCCGCTGGCGCGGGAGTTTCCGACTCCGCCGACGGCGACGCCCGCCGTTCCATCGAGGACCAAGAAGGGGCCGACCGCCCAATGAGCGCGACCGCGGCCGCCGCCCCGCTTTCGCTGCACGACCGGTTCCGCGCCGCGCTGACGCACAGGTATTTCATCCGGCTGCACATGTCGGTTCTTCTTGCGCTGGTGCTTCTCTCCGGGATTCTGGCGAGCCGCCTCTTGATCGCGGCCGGCGTCGAGAACATGGCCGTCCGCTATCCGATCGCGGTGGTGATCTCCTACATCTCCTTCTTCGGCCTGGTGCGCATCTGGATCGCGTACGTGACTCGCGCCTCACGCAAGCGCGCGCGCTCCGGATCGGAGGGCTCTTTCGAGGTGGGAGACGTGGTTTCCGGCGGCGGCTCAGGCGGTTCGAGCGGGTCGGGCGGGGGCGGCGGCCGCTGGCTTTCCGGAGGCGGCCGTTTCGGAGGGGGCGGGTCGAGCGCTACGTTCGCCGACAACGCGGCGCCGCGCATGGCCGCCGTGCCCGTCGCCTCGCCGCCGGCAAAATCGGGCGGCAGCAGCTCCGGCTCTGGTTTCAGTATCGATCTCGACGGAGACGGTCTCCTGCTGTTGTTGCTCTTCGCGCTGCTGGTGCTGGGGATTTGCGGCGTGGGCGCTTACCTTGTCTATCAGGCCCCGGTCATTCTCTCCGAGGCCGCTTTCCATGTCGCTCTGGTGCCCGGCCTGGTGCGAACGGCGCGCAACTCTCACGACCCGGGTTGGATCCCCGGCGTCCTGCGCGCCACCGTCCTGCCTTTCGCGATCGTTCTGGCTCTCGCGGCGCTCTTCGGGTATCAGGCCCACAAGCGCTGCCCCGGGGCGGTCAGCGTCCGACAGGTCTTCACTCGCTGCATCCTGCGCTGAACCGCTCCGGGCGAGCGGGGAGCCCGTGATAGACTGACCTTCTCCGATCCCTCCGACGGACTACCCTTCAGCAACCTCCGCGCCCGTCGCCGGCCTTCGAGAGAAAGAGGGTGATTGATGCAAAACGTCCTCCGAACCTGGCATTGCCGGAACTGCGGCCGCACCAACGAGACGGAAATCGCGCTGGACGGCTCGGTCAAGTGCGAGTTTTGCGCGAGCGTGACGCGCATTCAGCCCAGCCGCGCTCGGAGGCTGGAGTCCCCCGGTCAACTCTCTGCTCCCCGCCCCCGCACTTAACCGTCGCCTTCGCTGCGCGCGGAATCTGCGCCTTCGGCGCACTGGCAAGCCACTCGCCTGCAGGCTCGACGGCTTGCCTGATTCCGTGCTCGCTCCGGCTCCCCGCGGCGCGCGACGTCCTCCCTTGGTTACTGCGGGAGCTTCGCGCGCCGCGGACCGGGACTCAAGACGGACGGCCAGAAGGGCCGCTGGGAGCACGACGCCAGGCCAGCGGCGAATCGGAAGGCTGCTTCGGCGTCGGCCTGTCAGCGCTGCGGCTGAGGCTTTTCCAGGTCCGCGGGAGGGGGGCTAGCGGTGGCGCTCCCGGCGGTGCCGGGATGTCCATCTCCCGACGGTGGCCTACCACTTTGCAGGGTTCGGTGGATGGCGTCCTCCAGGGCGGCTCCGAGGGGCGTCGCGACGGACCTTTGGAGCTCCGGACGGATCGGCAACTTCATGGGCACGGAAACCACGAGCGGAACGTGCGAAACCGTGTTGCCGTACTGTCCGGCAATCATCGGATCCGGCCGGTAATCCACCGCGAACGGGATCGAGCACGGAAAGGCGCCGTGGCAGCGTGAGAGCGGAACGAACTGAGCTTGGGCTCCGACGCTGACGAGGAAGCCGGCGGCCAGCAGAAGCAGGGCCTTTGCGAATCGGTGCGTCCTCATGGTCGTCCTCCGATCCACTCAGGTCAACAAATCGCGTGCCA
>DATFTF010000232.1:0-2584 GCA_035262245.1 Thermoanaerobaculia bacterium | reverse complement strand
GCTGAAGCTTTCGGGACCGCCGCTGGTCCACGACCTGGTTATATCCGCCCCCGGCTTCAAGCCGAAGACGCTGCGCATCCTGGTTGCCGGCAACGCCGACAAAGAAGTGGCGAACGTGAAGGTGAGCCTGAAGAAAGAGTGAGTAGGAAATTGTGAATGGTCAATTGTGAATTCGTGAATAGGGCTGACACTTCCGGTCAATTCACAATTCACAATTCACAATTCTCAATTACCCGGTCCCGCCATCACCCTCCAGTGCGCCAGGCGCTCGGCCGTCTCGACGCAGCGCCGGGCGGCGAGCCGGCAGAGCAGGGCCGAGAGCTCGGCGCAACCTTCGGGATCGGACTTCTCCAGCCCCTCGAAACGCTGCCGCGTGAGCCCGAGGAGAAGGGCATCTTCGTGGACGCGCGCGTCCGCCGAGCGCCCGGAGGACCGCGGATCCAGGATAGCCATCTCGCCGAAGATCTCTCCGGCGCCAAGGATGGCGAGCGCCTCTTCGCCGCCGGCGAGGTGACGGGAGATGCGGACGCGCCCGCGCGCAACGACGTAGAGGCTGTCGCCGGGATCTCCTTCGCGAAAGATGAGGGAGCCGGAGGGGAACTTGAGCTCCTCGGCGAAAGCGGCGAAGAGGAAGCGGTCCGACTCGGACAGTCCCCCGGAGGTCAGCGAGCGGGATTTTTCCTCCGGCGTCAACGCGGCAGCTTCGCCGCGCGAGTGCCGCTCGCCGTCGGAGCTCGGGCGGTGCTCCGGGAAGAACTGCTCGAAGGGGCCGTTCAACCGGGACAGGCGGCGAGCCAGACAGCTTCTCAGATAGCGCAGCCAGGCGGCGCGGTCGGGATCTTCGAAGAGGAATTCCGGCGTGAAGCCGAGAAGGGTCAGGGCCGTCTCCGCCCGCGCCTCAGCCACCCGCGTCTCCCCGATCAGGGCCTCCTCGCCCACGAAGTCCGCGGCCTCGGCGGCGGAGAGCGATTGCGGACCCACGACGGTCTCGCGCACCAGCCGCACCGTTCCCGACACGACGAAGTAGGTCTCGGCAGCGGCGTCCCCCGCCCGATAGAGCGTGCCTCCCGCGGCAATGTGGCGCAGCTCCGCGCCGGCGGCCGCCGACAGCAGAGCGTGGTCGTCCATCTCCGCCAGCGCCGGCGTCTGGGCCAGCTTACCGGCGCGCTCGAGGAGCCCTCGCGCATCTCCCCCTCCGCGGGCGATGAGCGATCGGACCAGCCGGACGGTGCGATTGGGGAACGTGAGGCTCACGGAGCGTCGGCGGGCCTCATCCTCCAGGCGCCGGTGGGCGCCGGTGGCGGCCTCCATCCAGGCCGGAGTCTGCCCCGGCACCAGGGCCCGCGCGGCGCGCAGGAATCGCGCGTCGGTGGAATCGGGGAGACCGTCGGGGCGGAGGAGGGCGGCCTCCAGAAGGTCTCCGACAGCCTCCGAGAAGCGTTTCTCGAGAAACGCCAGCCTCCCGCGCGCCGAGGCGCTGCGCGGATCGAAGGGATCGCGGGCGCGCGCCTCGTCCAGAAGGCGGCGCGCCTTGTCGAAGTCGTGCTCCTCCAGGGCGAGGACGGCCATCAGGACCGGATCGTCGCCGTCGACCGCGAAGGGACGGGCATCCTCGAGCTTTCCGGCGAAGATCAGAACGCGGGCCAGGGAGGCCGAGGCGCCCGCGCGCTCTTCCAGGTCGAGGGTGACGGCCAGGCGGTAGAGAATGTCCGCCTCGGCCAGCAGTCCCGCCGCCTCGCAATTGCGCGCCGCTTCCCGGGCCCGGTCCGCGGCGGAGAGGTCGCTCATAGAGGGAAGTCTAAGGTCTAAAAGTCCAAAGTCTCAGGTGCTCGAGAGCGCCAGATGCAGGCAGCAACGTTGCTCCTAGAGCCTTAGACCTTAGACCTTAGACCTTAAACCACCTGTGTGCTAACTTCCGGCTCCTCATGTCCGCGCCGGCTCCGGAGACGCCTCTCAAGAAGACCCCTCTCCACAGCCTCCACCGCGAGCTCGGCGCGAAGATGGTCGATTTCGGAGGCTGGGAGATGCCCGTCCAGTACCGCGGGATCCTGGAGGAGCACCGGGCGGTTCGCGAGCGGGTCGGACTCTTCGACGTGTCCCACATGGGGGAGTTCGAATTTCGGGGGAGGGACGCGGAAGCCTCTCTTCAGTGGCTCACTCCCAACGACGTGAGCAAGCTCGCCGACGGGCGATGCCACTACTCGGCGTTCCTGACCGAGGCCGGCACGTTCGTCGACGATCTGCTCGTCTACCGGCGTGCCGCCGACTCGTACCTCGTCGTGGTCAATGCCGGCAACACCCCCAAGGACTTCCGGTGGGTGGAGACCCACAAGCGGGGCGAGACCTCGCTCGAGAACAAGAGCGATGCCTATGCCTTGATCGCGGTCCAGGGACCCCGGTCGGCCGGGCTCCTGGCCCGCGTTGCCGAAAGCGACCCCTCCGATCTCCCGTATTACGGCTTTCGCGACTCGCGCGTTCTCGGCGCGCCGGCTCTGGTTTCCCGGACCGGATACACCGGCGAGGACGGGTTCGAGCTCTATCTCGCCCCGGAAGACGCGGAGAAGGTCTTCCGCGGCCTGCTGAT
>DATFTF010000231.1:0-16310 GCA_035262245.1 Thermoanaerobaculia bacterium | reverse complement strand
CGTTGGCGCCGGCGCGCGCGCTTCGCTACTTCGCGTACTTCGGCTTCAATCCGAACGACGGCTATCCGCTCGGCCGCCAGGGAGTCTTCTTCGCCGGTCTCGTGGTGTTCGGCATCGCGTGGGCCGCATGGACTCCGGGGCTGCGGTTTCTGCCGGCTTGGGCGATTCTCGGGTTGGCGGGCGTCGAACTCCTGGAACACGGGCATCCGACCTATGACTCGATCTTTCACTGGCTCCCGGCAGGAATAACGCTCGCGCCTCTGGCAGCGCTTCCGGTGGCCTTCCTCGTGCGCCGAAGGGGAATGGCGGTTTTCGGAGCAGCTCTTGCGGCGGTCGTGGTCGCTCTGTACGTCCGCGGGCTCACGCGCTATTTCGAGACGGGCCGTCCCGACTGGCGCCCTCTCGCGCGGTATCTTGCCGCGAGGCCGCTCGCGACGTACGCGGATACCGGCCCCGGGCGGGAACAGCTCTTCGTCGAGAACCAGTATACGAAGCTCTGCCTCGCCTATTACCTCGTGGGCCCGGGCTGGCTCTGCTGCCGCACGGTAGAAGATGTCCAGGTCGTCAGCGTGGACGGTGACCTTGCGCAGCTGGGCAAGCAATGGCGACGAGGCTCCGCTGGCTGGCTCGTCCTGGCCGCGGGTCCCCGTTCCCCTGCACTGCGGGAGTGGGCGGCGAGCTTCCCCGGCAGGGAGTTTCCCGAGGTAGAGCTGGGAGGCGTTCTCCGCCGATTGCAAAGGAGAGACGGGGAAGCTAACCCTGCTTCAGAATTTCCGCCACGAGATAAGGATTGAGGGGTGACCCAGCCAAAGCTGTCCAGGGCCGGTGAGCAATGAGCTCGAAGAAGAGCCGGCCAGCCGCGGAGGCCGGCTTCCCGTACCATCTCCGTCCGAGCCGAGCGAAGCGAAACCGGCCGCGAGGGCTGAGAAACCGAAGGGAGATCTTTTCCCCCACAGAATCGACCAGGCGGCGAATTTCCCCCGACGTCGGCAAGAATTTTTCAAGAGGAGAGTGTGTGCGCGGGGCTCCCCGCATATCATCGGAGTGCCAGAAGTCGATCGGGAATCGTCCGTTAGGCGCATCGATCCAAATCACACCACCCCGGCGCACGACTCGAAGGATTTCCGTCAAGTATCTGCGGCGCTGTTCAGCCTGGTCCCGTTCGGGTTCCACCGAATACCGAGGCGTCCGGAATTCCCGGACTCCGACATGCTCGAGGACGCCCGACGAGATGACGGCGTCAAAGAAACCGTCGGAAAAGGGGAGAGCGAGCGCGTTCGCGAGCGCGAGACGTCTCTTTTCCCGGCACCGACGCCATTGCCACTTTCGGAGCGCAGAGGAGTCAACGCCCCAGGTCTCGAAACCGAGATCGGGCAGCAGGTCGACTGCGACGCCGTTGCCGCAGCCGCAGTCGAGCACGCGTGTTTGACTGCCGCGGAATCGTCGGGCGATCAGCGGAGCATAGAACCTCTCGATTCGCGCCCTGGTCCCTTGGAGTTCGTCCTCCAGAGCGAGCATGTGGTCGGATGGCAGCTTCTGCTTCTCACTGAACTTGTCGTAATACGTGCCGCCGCAAAAGTCGGCGATCCCCTCTTCGACGGGGAAATCCTTTTGGCATGATCCGCACCCAAGTGCCTTTGGCCGCGCCTCGAGAGGACCTCGACAGTGCGGACAAACGTACGCCTCGAGTCCATGAATCGTATCGGACGGGACGAAGCTTGGTTTCACGCCTTCACGTTCATCGATCCCGCTGCGATCACGATGCGATCCCGTTGCGATCCTAAGTGACGATCACTCCGGCGTAGCCCACCACCGACGAGGGATCCCCGGTCTCGTCGCCGCTGTCGCGCCGGGCCACGACACGCGCCGTGCGCGGGCCGGAGGCGCGGGCGGCGAAGAGGAGCGCGGTCGCCGGCAGGAAGCCGCACATGGAGATGTTCTCGGTGAGTATGGTCGTGAAGAGTCCCTCCGGATCGATGGCCTCGACGCGGTCCAGCGCGCGGTCGTCCTTGCGGCGCCCCACCGCGCGCGGCTCGTAGTGGTTCATGTCGGAGGAGGCGAGAAGGAGAAGGGGCTCTGTCTCTTCCGCGTTCAAGCGCGCCGCCGCCTCGCCCACCTCGCGGCAGAGGTCGAGGTCCGCGAGGCCCAGGCAGACCGGGACGACTTCGAGATCCGGACGCAGCGTCTGCAGAAATGGGAGCTGAACTTCCAGCGAGTGCTCGCGGGCGTGCGCGGCGCGATCCTCCCGGAGCGACGGCGAGAGCTCCAGCAGCCGGTCCGCCAGGCGGCGATTGACCGGCACGTCTCCCAGCGGGGTCCGCCAGGCGTCGGACGGCTCGAGTGCGGCCGGCGCCCCGCGGCCGGTGTGATTCGGGCAGAGGATCACCGCCGTCTTCGGCAGCGCGATCCGAGCGAAGACCGCGCCCGCCACGGGACCGGAATAAATGTATCCGGCGTGCGGAACAATCGCGCCGAAGGCGGGCTCGCGAGCGGCATCGGCGGGAAGGCACTCCCGAACCTGCTCTCGCAGCCTCTCCGGCCGCCCCTCGTAGAACGTTCCGGCCACGGCCGGAGGGCGAACAGAGGTCACGGGGGCCAATTGTGAATCGTGAATCGTGAATTGTGAATGGGGCTGACCGTTTCCGGCGCATTCACAATGGACGATTCCCAATCGCAATTTGACTCGAACGGAGAGAGAAGCCGGGCTTAATTAACGAGTAAGGTCGCCTCCGCCGTCAGACTGCCGAGCGCCGCGCGGATCGTCGCCGTTCCGGCCGCCACGGTGGTCACCAGGCCCTGAGCGTCGACCCTCGCTACCGCCGGATCCGAGGAGGTGAAGACCGCTGAGAGACCCTCGATTGACTTGCCGTCCGCTCCGAAACCGACGACCTCGAATTTCTGGAGCTCGCCCTTGTGCACGATCGCCGTGGTCGGATGCAGCTCCAGCCGCGCGAGGTCGTGGAAAGCCACCGCCGCGTCACAGGCCGCCTGAAGATCGCCCAGCTTGGCGACCAGCGTTGTGCTCCCCGGCGCCACGGCGGTCACCAGTCCTTTCGCGTCGACCGTCGCGACCTGCGGCTTGAGCGACGACCAGGCGACTTGCACGTCCACCGGCTTTCCCTTCGAGGTCTTTGCGCTGACCCGGAGCGGGTACTGCATTCCGGGAGGTCCGATCAAGTGGAGCGTGGCCGGCTGGACGTCGATCGTTTTGATGTCGATGACTTCGACCGGAACCTGCGCGGACAGCTTCTGGTACTTCGCCTGAATCGTCGTCTTCCCCTCGCCCTTCGCCGTCACGCGCCCCGATGCGTCGACGGTCGCCACGGACTCCTTCGCCGAAGACCAGGTCACGGAGAGCTGCTCGAGCGTCTGGCCTTTCTTGTCCAGAACATGGCCGGTCAGCCTCTGGGCGGAGTCGACTCCGTAGATACGGGCCTTCTTTGGAGAAATGTCGATGGAGGATGGCCCGCGGCCGCAGGCGAATGCGGCCACGACCAGGACAAGGAGAACGCCGACCCGAAACCCTCGCATGTTCATGACCTCCCGCCGGAACGGTTGGAATCAGAATAGCAAATCAGTCTTCCGAGGAGGGCGCCGGCGGCGTAAGGAGCTCCGGCGAGGCTGCCCCGGACTGGTCGCGCCGGGCTGCCGCAGGCGGACTCGCCCTCTCCGCGACGCGCATCCAGCGCAGAATGCGTTGCGCGCGGCGCGCGACGCGCCCGGCGTGCCGCACCGGGTCGTAGATTCGCGGCGACGGAATGACCGCGGCGAGCGTCGCCGCCTCGAGGGGAGTCAGGGCGGAGGCCGGCTTGCCGAAGTAGCGCCGGGCGGCCGCTTCGGCGCCGTAGGTCTTTCGGCCGAACTCGACGACGTTCAGGTACAGCTCCAGGATGCGGTCCTTGGAGAGGGAACTCTCAATCCGGCGCGCGATGGCCCACTCGCGCAGCTTGCGCCACGGCGTGCGCGCCGGCGAGAGATAGAGGTTCTTGGCCAGCTGCTGGGTGATGGTCGATCCGCCGGACCGGAGACTTCCTTTTTCCAGATCCCTTTCCAGAGACGCGCGCGCGGCCTCCCAGTCGATTCCGCCGTGCTGATAGAAGCGCGCGTCCTCGGCAACCACGACCGCGAGCCTCAGGTGCAGGGAAATCCGGGGGAGGGGGACCGGGACCCATTCGAGGCGCGGGCTCTCGCCCTCCCGGGCCAGGAGCGTCTTGCGGCGCTCCATGAATGCCGTGGTCTTGGGAAAAGAGAACTGGAGCGGCCGAACGTCGGGAAGCGTGGCGTAGAAGAGAAGGGAAGCAAGAACGGCCGCGCCGCCAAGAACCAGAAGCGCTTTTCGAACCACTGGAACGAGGTGCGTCCTGAGGAATCCGTCTCTGCCTGGGCTTTGGACTCTGACTAGCTCGTGGCCGCGGCAATCGCCTTGCGGAGCTTGCGCACGCCCTCGTCCGCCTCGTCGCGCGAGAGGTTGAGGGCGGGGCGGAACCGGACTGCCGACTGTCCCGAGGCCAGCGCGATCAAACCATTCTCCAGACAGGCGGAGAGAGTCCGATCCCGCGTTTCCTTGTCCGGCAGGTCGAGCGCCGTTAGGAGCCCGCGCCCGCGGACGTTGGAGACGACGCCCGGGAATTCCGCGGCCATCTCGGTCAGGCGGGCCAGGAAGTGCTCGCCGACCACCCGCGCGTTCTCGACCAGGTTCTCCTCGGCGATGATCTCCAGGAACCGCGCGCTGCGGATCATGTCCACAAGGTTTCCGCCCCAGGTGGAGTTGATGCGCGAGGAGATTCGGAACACGTTGTCCACGTCGTCGATCCGGGAGTTGGCGGCGAATCCGCAGACCTGCGTCTTCTTGCCGAAGCAGAAGAGATCCGGCTCCGCGCCGAAATGCTGCCAGCACCACATCGCGCCGGTCAGGCCCACGCCGGTCTGGACCTCGTCGAAGATCAGCAGGAACTCGAGCTCGTCGGCCAGAGCGCGCAGGCGCCGGAAGAACTCGGGGCGGAAGTGGTTGTCGCCCCCCTCTCCCTGGATCGGCTCGAGGATGAGCGCGGCGATGTCGCCGGCGCGTTCCGCGCAGGCCTTTCGGATCTCGCGCTCGACCTGGTCCTCCAGCCGCGCCGCTTCCGCCAGCACCTGCTCGGTGATGGGGAAGGTCAGGCGAGGGCAGGTGAGCCGGGGCCAGTCAAACTTGGGAAAGTACTGGGTCTTGCGCGGATCCGCCGTATTGGTGAGGGAGAGCGTGTAGCCGGTGCGGCCGTGGAAGGCGTGACGGAAATGAAGGACTTGCGTCCCCTTCTCCTCCTGGACGCCGCGGGCGAAGTTCTTGCGGATCTTCCAGTCGAACGCGGTCTTCAACGCGTTCTCGACGCCGACGGAGCCTCCCTCCACGAAGAAGAGGTGCCCGGCGTGGCTGGCCGGGATCGCCAATCGCGAGAGGGTTTCGACGAACTCGGCGTACTGCTCGGTGTAGATGTCGCTGTTGGCCGGCTTGGTCAGCGCAGCCTGATAAAGCTCCTCGCGAAACTCCGGGTCCTCCATCTTCAGGTGGTTGTATCCGATCGGAAGGGTCGCGAAGTTGGTGTAGAAGTCGAGGAGCATCCGGCCGCTGCGCGCGTCGTAGAGATAAGAGCCCCGGCTTCGTTCGAGGTCCATGACCACGTGATAGCCGTCGACGAGGATGTGGCGTCCGAGGACATCCAGGACGTCCTTGGGGGAGAGACGGGTCAGGGTGGTCATATGTGCCTCGAGTTGCGGTTTACGGCCAAACCGGCGAACTGTACCATTTGTGGCGATTCAGAGCCACTTTGCGATTGGCGATTTGTGATTTGCGATTTGGGCTACTCGAGAGCCGCAATCACAAATCACAAATCACAAATCACAAATTCCTATTTGACCGCCGCCGGCCGCGGCTGTCCCGCCGCCACGACCTGATCCTTGCCGCGCTGCTTGGCCTGGTACAGCGCAGCGTCGGCGTTGCGCAGCAGCTCGTTCTTCTGCTGCTCGATCGAAGCTCCGGCGGTGGCGTCGGAGCGGATGGACGAGACGCCCAGGGACGCGGTGATCATGCCCTGGAGGAAGAGGGCCGGCTCGTTGAATCCGTAGGGTCGGGAGAGAAAGGTCGCCGCGCAAATGGCCGAGCGCACGGACTCCGCGACCTCGATCCCCTCGGCCAGCGAGATGCCGGGAAGGATCAGCACGAATTCGTCTCCACCGTAACGGGTCAGCGTCGCGCGCTCGTCGGAGATGGTTCGTTTGAGGACGTATCCGACTTCGCGCAGGACCTGGCTGCCGGCGAGGTGGCCGTGGCGGTCGTTGACCGCCTTGAGATTGTCCAGGTCGAGAAAGACCACGCAGAGGTCCCCGCCGTCGCGGGAGATCCGGGAAAGCTCCTGGGTCAACCGCTGGTGGAGATAGCGCTCGTTGTAGAGACCGGTCAGACCGTCGCGCTTGGCCACCTCGTAGGCCCGCCGCGCGTCGAGGAGGTTCTGAATGGAGATCGACGCGTAATCGGCGAAGATCTCGAGCAGCCGCCGGTCCTTTTCGCGAAAGCCGCCCGGCCCGTTCCGGTTGACCAGCTCGAGCACGCCGCAGACCGCGGCCTCGATGCGGACCGGTACGCAAAGGACCGATGTGGTGCGGAACTCCTCGGTGTCGTAGGTGGGATAGAAATACTGGTCGTCGACGACATCCTCGGTCATGTAGCCGACTCCGGTGGCGTACACATGCCCAGCGATCCCGGCTCGGGCGTTGATTCGCTTGGAAAGCCGCGTTTCGGCCTTCGGGCCGAAGGTCGCGATGAAGACGAGGTCGTTCTCCAGACGGTCATCGGTGTTCTTGGTGATCGGGTCGTCGAGGAGAATGGATCCCGCCTCCGACGGGACGAACTCGTTGGCCTTTTGCAGAATCTCGCGCAAGAAGGAGTCGATCTCGATCTCGCCGGAGTACGGGTAATACGCCTTGTGGCGCTCGAGGAAGTTCTCCAGCCGTCTGTTTTCGAGCGTATGAACTGGTAACACGGGAACCCCCCGTTGCTCAACAGTTTACCATTGTGTTGGGTATGAAATCCGAGAGTAGCGGCCGTAAGCCCTGCCGTAGGCTGTGTTCTGCTCTCGTCGCGGCGCGCGTAGTCTCCGCGAAGGGAGCGGAGGAGGCGCGCGCCGCGGGAGCGAGAGCGAGTGAGGGATCAGGCACGCGGTCGAGGCCCTTTGGCCGAGCCGCGGGCCGGTGCGCCGGAGGCGTAGATCCCGATCGAGCGGAAGCGACGTGAGGCGCTCGGCCAAGGTGGGCGCAAAGGGAAGAGCCGGGAGTGGCCCCTTCCTTCCCAGGCGCAAGCGCTGGGGGCAGCACTTTCTCGCCAGTCCTCAGACAGCGCAGAAGATCGTCGAAGCGGCGAAGGTGCAGACTTGGGAGACGGTGATCGAGGTCGGCCCGGGGGATGGCGCCCTCACGCGCCCTCTGGCAGCCCGCTGCGCCCGCCTCCTGGCGATCGAAATCGATCCTCTGCGCGCCGAGCGCCTGGCCCGGGAGTTCGCCGACGACGGCCCTGTCCGAGTCTTCCAGGGGGACGCGCTCGACCGAAGCTTCGGCGAGTGGCTCGCCGCCGCAGGCTTCTCGCCACCGGCCGCTCTGATCGCGAATCTTCCATACAACGTCGCCACGCCGATCCTGACCGCCGCCCTGGAGGAGCCTCAGGCCGTCGCCCGCATCGTGGCGACCGTCCAGCGCGAGGTCGCCCAGCGCCTGGTCGCGCTCCCGGGAGACGAGCGGTACGGATATCTGTCCGTGCTCGCGGCCTCGCGCGCGCGCAGCCGCATTCTCTTCCACCTGCCGCCGGGCGCGTTCCGCCCGGCCCCCCGGGTGACGTCGAGCGTCGTCGAGCTGTCGCCTCTTTCGCGTCCGCTCGCCTCCGAGCAACGCGCGGAGGCTCTGGCGCTCGCATCGCTCGGATTCCGCTCACGCCGCAAGACGCTCGCCAATGCCCTCGCGGGGCGGGCTCCGCGCGCTGTCTGGGAGGGCGCTCTGGCGGCGATCGGCCGGAGTCCTCGGGCCCGCGCGGAGACTCTTTCCCTGAACGACTTTGTCGCGCTCTCGCGCATGGTCTCGCCGCAGCTCGGGGCTCCCCCAGGGCCATGACCGTCGAGCTCGTCGCATTGGGAGGGCTGGGGGAGTTCGGCCGCAATCTGATGTGGATGCGCTGCCGCGGCTCGAGTCTCATCGTCGATGCCGGCGTGGCCTTCCCCGACGAGACGTTTCCCGGAGTCGACCGCATCGCGCCGGATCTGACGGCGCTCTCCGGAGAGAAGATCGACGCGATTCTCCTGACGCACGGCCACGAGGACCACATCGGGGCCCTTCCGCTGCTGGCCGACCTTTGCTCCGCGCCGGTGTACGGATTTCCGTTCACGCTGGCTCTGGCCCGCCGCAGGCTGGAGGAAGCGGATCGTTCCACGGATCGGCTCGTCGAGGCTCGGCCGCGCCAGCAGGTCGTCGCCGGCGAATTCCGTTTCGCCTTCTATCGTGTCTCCCATTCCGTTCCGGATTCCGCGGCGATCGAGATCGAGGCGGGGGGTCTGCGCTTTCTCCACTCCGGCGACTTCAAGCTCGATCCCGACCCTCCGGACGGCGAGACGACGGATCGGGAGGGGATCGTGGCGGCCGCCGCGAGAGGCATCGACGTCGCCCTGGTCGATTCGACCAACGCCGAGCGGCCGGGGCGAGCGGCGTCCGAGCGGCTCGCCGGGGAAGGGCTGGCCGCTGTCTTCGCGCGGGCCACGGGGCGCATCTTGCTGACGACATTTTCCAGCCACGTCGCGCGGGTGGCGCAGGCTTCGGAGGCGGCCAGACGCCTGGGCCGCCGCGTCGCCCTTCTGGGCCGGAGCATGCAGTCGGTCGCCGAGATCGCCGAACGTCTGGGAAGGATCGCCTTTCCCGCCGGAACGCGCGCGGCATCCACGGACCTCGAGCGCGGGCCGGGGGAGCGCCTCCTCTGTTTCGCGTCGGGAAGCCAGGGAGAGCCATTCTCGGCCCTCTCGCGAATCGCGCTCGACGAGCATCCGGATTTGAAGGTCCGGCCCGGGGACCTGGTCATCTTTTCCGCGCGCACCATCCCGGGGCATGAGCGCTCGGTCAACCGCGTCACCGATCATCTGGTCCGGCGCGGCGCCCGAGTGGTGCGGGAAGCCGATCCCCCGATCCACGTCTCGGGACACGCCCACCGGGAGGACATCGCCGAGTGGCTCTCCTGGATCCGCCCCCGCATGGTCGTGCCGATCCACGGCGACCGCCGCATGCTCGTGGCCGTCGCGGAGATCGCGGCCGCGTCGGGCATTCCGTCCGACCGCGTCCACCTCCTCGACAACGGCGACCGATTGACGATCTCGCCCGAGGGCGCGCGCGCCGAGCCCGCGGCCGTTCCTGCGGGTCGCGTCTACTTCGACGACCGGCCGGAGCTGATCGAGCCTGCGGTCGTGCGCGACCGCCGCCAGATGGCGGAGGAGGGGTTCGTCGTCGTCTTCATCTCCTCCACGAAGCGGGAAGCGGACATCGCCGTGGTCACCCGCGGGGTGGCTGGTTCGGAATCGGAGATCGGCGAGGAAGTCCGCCGCGCCGCCCGCGCCGTCCTGGCGCGCGCCACGGCCGAAGAGCGCGAGGACTCGGAGTGGCTCCGCGCCGAGATCGCCATCGCCGCCAAACGCGCGTGCCGGCGCGTCTTCGACATCAGGCCGGTCATCGTGCCGGTAATAGCCTAGGGATTTGGTGATTTGGCGATCGGGTGATCGGGTGATGTGAGGAAATCGGGCTCAGCGCGGAAACATCACCCGATGTCCCGATCACCCGATTATCAGATTCCTTCCCGACCCGATCACCCGATGAACCGATTCTTCTCTCTATCCAATTCGAGTTCTGTTGCGATCGTTCCACCGCCTCGCGTGGCTGACGCCCAGGCGGATGACGCCGTAGACGAGGACGCAGCAGAGAAAGTCGAGAACGAGGCCGAGGTCGAATCGGAACGGCTGGTGCTGGAGGGTCCGGCCGAGACCGGGAAACAGAACCAGAAAATAGATCGCGTTGCCGGCGAGGATCGCGATGGTGTATTCGATCCATCGCCGCGGCGTCATGAACGGAAAGATCTTCCTCGCGGCCACGGGCGCATTTTTGGCGCGTTCGGGCCGGCGAAACAACCCCTCAGGTGAGGCGTGAGGCGTGAGGCGTAAGGCGTGAGGCGAGGCGCCAAGAAGATTCGGCTTCTACCTCCAATTGCCGCCGGTGTCCGCCGTCGTGCGGCCGCTCAGATCGAAATAGATCTTCTTGTGGAAAAAGCTGTTTTCATGGCCGATCAGCACGCGGGTAATAAACTCCCTATCGGCGACCAGGAGACGCAGTCCCTGGGCGTCCAAAGGCACGTCGAAGGCCAGTGTCGTCGTGTACGACTCGCCCGGCACGAGCGGCCGGTCGAGCGGCGTCGAGGAGATGCCCGCGGCCGCGAGCGCACCGCCGGCGGCCGACGACAGAACGTATCGCCGTCCCGAGCCGTCGATGACGGAGACCTCTCTGGGATTTGGAGTGAGGGACTGGTTGCCTCGATGCGGGCTGATCGACCGCTCGTCGAACCAGGCCCTGATGGTGACCACCCGGAATTCTCCCGCCGCCTCGAGCGAGTGCCCGGCCGGGCCCAGGGTCTTCGCGAGGCTCATGGCCTGAAGCGAATAAGCGATGTGGCAGTCCGCCTCGCAGAAGTACTTCAGGTCGCCGGCGTGCAGCAGGCGCTCCGAGCTCCTCGCGGAAAAGAGCAGCAGCACCCCGAAGTACCCGGCGGGGATGAGAACGGTCCCCGCGCCGAACGGCCAGGCCAGAGACGGTCGTCGGGCGAGCGCCGCACCCAGGGCGGCCAGGAGCGCGAGGCACGTCGCCCCCGCGGCGCCGAGGAAGGCCAGCACCATCAGAGGAGCGAGCGGAGGCATGAAGAAATCCTTTCCCGTCGCGAAAATACTTTGCATCATAAAGTACTCCGACAAAATTTTTTCTCCCTCAGCGGACGCGCACCGCGCGTCCCGAGGCCCGGACCAGCGCCTCGAGGTGATCGAGGTAGCGCTGAAACGCCCTTCGGCCCTCCGGAGTCAGCCGGTATTCCGTCCTCGGCACCCGTCCGGCAAAGCCTTTCCGGCAGGCGACGTAGCCGGCCTCCTCGAGCTTGCGGGCGTGAACCGAGAGATTCCCGTCCGTCGTCGCCAGCAGCTCCTTCAGCTCGTTGAAGGACAGGACCTCGTTCGCCGCGAGCGCCGAGACGATCGCCAGGCGCATCCGCTCGTGGATGACGCGATCGAGGTCGGGAAGAGCGATCGACGCCTTGCCTCGCGGCGTCCGCGATGCCTCCGCGCCCCTTTGGGCTTTGGACTTGGGATTTTGGGCTGCCACCGATTCATCCTCCGTAGCGCCGGGCGATCACGATGCCGAAGGCGATCTGCAGAGCCCCGAATCCCGCGGCGAGGAAGGCCGTGCCCCAGTAGGGCGGTGAGGCGAGTGCGATCGTTCCGAGCAGCAGGAATCCGATGCCCATGATCGGAACGACGCGCGGGGCGAAGGCCCCGCCCGTGACGATCGCGGTTCCGTAGAGGAGCAGCCAGACGCCGGGAAGCAGGTCGTACCGGCCGGATCGTTCGAGAGCCGCGGTCAAGACCGCGCCGGCGATCAGGGGAGGCGAGAGCGTCAGAAGGAATCGCCGGGCGGGGCCGGCGAAGAGCGGCACGCCGGCGCGGGCGGCCTTGACCGACATCGCGCGGACGCCGATGGCGACGGCCAGAAAGGCCTCGACCAGCCAGATTCCCAGCCACTCCGAGGGCGTGCGGGCCAGCGCGGAAACCGCAGCGGCCACGAGCGCGGAGGCGCCCATCCCGACGCCCCCCCACCCGGGAACCGCGGTGAAGGAAGAGGCGCGCTCCATCGTGTCGCGAATGAAGCGCAGGTTGTCGGCGGCGCGGTCGCCGAGCGCTTCCGGCGAGATTCGCGGTCCCGGACCGGGCGTGTGCATGCGTGAAGCTAGTCCCGCGGGTTTGAGTTTGTCAAGTACTTTTCATCTCAAAGTAAGGCCCCGTCCTCCTCCGCGCCGTCGAAGAGCGGGATCTGAGCCGTCCTGCGAGGATGCGCCCTCGGGACCGCCTCCGGCAGGTCGGGCGAACCGGCGCGCTTCCAGCCCACACGGCGTCTTCCAAAACCCAGACGGCGGTACTCGGTCCGGAAGAGCGTCTCGATGGCCGCCCACCGCGGGCCCGAGCCGTGCATCCGATCGACGAAGCGCGGGTCGTTCCACCTGCCCCCCCGCATCCCTCGAATCGCATTGGCGATCTTGACCGCGCGCTGCGGGAAGGCCTCAGCGATGCGCTCCCGAAAAACCGGCAGGGTCGCGCCGGGCAGCCGAAGAGCCTGGAAGAATGCGTCCTCGGCGCCGGCCCGCCGCGCCCGCGCCAGAATCTCCGGGATCTGGCTGTCGGTCAGGCCGGGAATGATCGGCGCAACGCCGACCCCGGTCGGAACGCCGGCGTTCGAAAGAATGGCCAGAGTTTCGAATCTCTGGGAAGGTGGCGAGGCGCCGGGCTCGACCAGACGTGCCATGGCGTCGTCGGCAAACGGGATCGACACGAAGACGGAGACGTCCACGCTCCGGGCCATCGCGGCCAGGAGATCGACGTCGCGCCGCACCAGCGCGCCCTTGGTGATGAGGTGCACGGGATTCTCCACATCGGCGCAGACTTCGAGGCAGCGTCGCGTCAGGCCATAGACCGCTTCGAGAGGCTGATAGCAGTCGGTGTTTCCGGAAAACGCGATGGCCTCGCCTTTCCAGCCGCGCCGCGAAATCTCTCTGCGCAGAAGCCCGGGCGCGTTGACTTTGACAACGATCTTGCGCTCGAAATCCGTGCCCGCGCCGAAGCCGAGGTACTCGTGAGTGGGTCGCGCATAGCAATAACTGCAAGCATGGAAGCACCCGCGATAGGGATTCACACTCCATCGAAAGCCGATGTCCGGGCTGTCGTTCTCCGAGAGAAGGCTGCGGGCGTTTTCCTCGAAAACCTCCAGCCGGGCCGGCGGAGGCTCTCCCAGCCATTCGGCGTGCACCGAGTCCCAGGGGTTCGGAGGATTGGAGACGCGCAGCACGCACGGAGTCTAGTTGCGGCGTAATTCAGGCGCAAGTCGCCGGCGAGTCGAGTAGAGTCCCGGGGTTCAGAAAGGGGCCGGCATGAGAAAGCGGGCGAATCGGACGGTTCTTGGAGCTTCCTTCGCGCTCTGCGGTTGTCTTCTCCTGGGTCAGCCTGCCGCGCAGAAATCCCCCACGCCTTCAGCCGCCAACCATCACGAGCGCTCGCCCGAGGATGTCTTCCGCGTCAAGCCCCTCTCCGGCAACGTGTACGCCCTCTATGGCCGCGGCGGCAACGTGGGCTTCTTCGTCGGTCCGGACGCCGTCGTCGTGATCGATTCGGAGTTCAAGGACGTCGCGCCCGGAATCGTCGGCGAGATCAAGAAGGTCACCGAAAAGCCGATCAAGTTCCTGATCAACACGCATCACCACAGCGACCACGTCGGCGGCAACGAAATCTTCAAACCCTTCGCCATGATCCTGGCGCACGACAACGTCCGGACGCGGATGCTGGCCGCGCCGACGACCGTCCTGCGCGACTTTCCCGGCCGTCTCGAAGAGGCCAGGAAGTCGGGCAACGCGGAAATGGCCAAGTTTCTGGCTGACCAGATCGAGTGGGCCAAGAAGGTCAAGGTCGAGGAGATCGCCGCGCCGATCCTGACCTACGACTCGGAGTTCCGCATCCATATGGGAGACGAGACGATTCAAATCTGGCATCTGCCGCCGGCCCACACCGACGGCGACAGCGTCATCTATTTCGAGAAGGCGAAGGTACTCCACATGGGGGACGACTTCTTCAACAAGGTCATCCCCTTCATCGACGTGTCCGGCGGCGGGTCCGCTCGCGGCTATCTGGCCGCTCTGGACAAGGTCCTCTCCCGCGTTCCGTCCGACGTGGTCATCATCCCCGGGCACGGCGAGGTCACGGACCTGGCCGGACTCAAGTCCTTCCGCCAATACATCGCGGATCTTTTGGATGCGGCGCAGAAGGCGAAGAGCTCGGGAAAGTCCAAGGACGACTTCGTGAAGGAAGCCAATCTTCCGGCGTACAAGGATTACTCCGGCTACAAGGACCGCTTCAAGGACAACGCGGCCGCGGCCTACGACAGTGCGAAATGACGACCGGCGACTATGACGACCGGGCGCGGCTCCGGCCCCTCGTCACATGTCACCCGTCACTCACTTCTTCCATGAGCGCGGCAATCCTCCGGCGCAGGTCGTCCCGGGTCTGACGAAAACGTTCCAGCCGCGCCGCCGGGTCGGGCTCGAACGATGGGTCCTCGATCGACCAGTGCACGATCTTTCTGGCCCCGGGCCAGGTCGGGCAGTCGGCGGCGGCGGAGTCGCAAACCGTGACGACGACATCGAAGAACTGGTCGCGAAAGAGTTCAGCGGACTTCGACCGTGCGCCGGAGATGTCCGGGCCGAGCTCGCGAATCACGTCCACCGCGTTGGAGTGCACGCCGGTCGCCGGCCGGGAGCCGGCCGAGACGACATCCACTTCGTCCGCGTGATCCAGGCGGGCGAGGGCCTCGGCCATCTGGCTCCGGGCTGCGTTTCCCGTGCAAAGGAAGAGAATCTTCAGCTTCGAGCGGCGCATCTGACTAGGTCCAAGTCCCCGATTCCAAAGTAGCATCGTAGCTTCAGCCGTCAGCTATCAGCTATGAGTTATCAGCTGTCAGCCAGACTGCTACATCCGTTCCTTCTCAGCTGAAAGCTGAGAGCTGAAAGCCGAGAGCTCCAAGTAGGTCTCCTTTGGACTTTGAATCGTTCACGTCCCATAATGATTTGGATTGAGCCAGGAATCCTTTTGGCGTAGCAGGCTCTTCCAGGAAGCGCTCGGCATCCTCCTGCTGCTGGCCGGAGTGCTGACGGCGCTGTCTCTGGCCTCCTACAGCCCGAGCGATCCGAATCTCTTTTCGGTGACGACGGGCGCCGCCGCGTCTCCAACCAACTGGATCGGGAAATTCGGCGCAGATCTTTCGGCCGCCTTTTACGCGATCCTGGGCTTCGCCGCCTGGGCGGTGCCCGCGGCCCTCATCTTCTGGGGCTGGCGGCGATTCTGGCAGAGGCCCTTCCCCAACCCCGGCAGCAAGGCCGCGGGATTCGTGCTCCTGTTTCTCTCCGTCCCCGCGCTGCTGTCGATAGCGCTCGGCCGGCGGCTGCTGTTCGGCGAGGAGGCGGAGGCCGGAGGGATCGTGGGGCGCGCCGTCGCCGACGCGGCCCGCGCTCGCCTGGGAACGGCGGGAGCCGTGCTGCTCACCGCGACGATGCTTCTCCTGGCGATTCCCCTGGCGACCCAGGTTTCCTTAGCCGAGGTCTTCCTGGGGCTTCGAATCCGGATGGCCGGGCTGTGGAGCCGGTTCAACATCGGATGGGTGCGGCGCCGCGACCAACGGACCAAGGAACGCCTGCGCCGGACGGTCGTGGCCAAACACCTGGAGAAGGCGCGTCGCGAAGGAGTGACGCTGGACGACGTCCCCTTCACCACCGACGATGCTCCGCCCCCGCCGGCCCTGCGCGAGGTGCCCGGCCCCGGCAGGCTCTCGCTGGTCAAGACCACGCCGCCGCCTCTGCGCAAGACGGCTTCCGCGCCGCCGGCGAAGAAGAAGGCCGACCCTCAGCAGAGCCTGCCTCTCGTCGTCGAGGGATACAGCTATCCGCCCAATTCGCTTCTGGAAAAGAGGGAGCAAGAGCACGTCGTCGACCGGCGGCTCCTGGCGGAAACGGGTCGGCTGATCGCCGCCAAGTGCGCGGAGTTCGGAGTCGAGGGGGAGATCGTCGAGTACCACCCGGGACCGGTCGTCACGACCTACGAGTTCCGCCCCGCCGCGGGGATCAAGGTCAACCAGGTCATGGGGCTCTCCGAGGACCTCGCGCTGGCGCTCTCCGCCGAGGCGGTGCGCATCGAGCGCCTGCCGGGCCGCGCGTCGGTCGGGATCGAGGTTCCCAACCCCGACGGGGGAGAGATCATCTCGATGCGGGACGTGATCGAGTCGGAAGCCTTCCAGCGCTCGCCGTCGCTTTTGACCCTCGCGCTGGGCAAGGACATCCATGGCGAGCCGGTAGTCAACGACCTGCGCGCCATGCCCCATTTGCTGCTCGCTGGCACGACCGGCTCGGGCAAGAGCGTGGGCATCAACGCCCTCATCACCTCGATTCTGTACAAGGCGCCGCCCGA
>DATFTF010000230.1:0-15864 GCA_035262245.1 Thermoanaerobaculia bacterium | reverse complement strand
TCCCAGGTGCGCCTGCTTGAGCGCCGGCAGGATCCCGGTGTCGGCGAGGAGAAAAGAGGTCGCGTCCACCAGGGACCGATCCGGATCCTCCGCCGTTACCGGCAGGGCGGCGAGGATCGCGGAGGGGAACGACTCTTCCACGACCCGCGCCTTCTCCGGGTCCCGATCGCCCGCCCGTTGTGCCGTCTGCATTTGCCGCAGCAGGACGCGCGGCCCCACGCGCTCGAAGCGGCAGATCCCGAACGGCCAGAGCTCGCCGCGATCGAGAAAGACCTCGGCCACGCCGGCGCCGCCGGCGAGGCCCGAGCCGTACAGAAACTCTCCCAGGTCCGAGGGAATCTCCAGAAGCAGCTGACCCTTCGCGGCGTCCCAATAAAACGGGAGAAAGCCCTCTTTCCTTTCGAGACCCCGGACGCGTTGCGCGATCGGCGCAGGGGCCTCGGCGGGCTTCTCCGGCGGCTGTCCCGAAGTCGCTCCCGACAAGACGAGCAGAAGGAGCCCGACGGAACCCATGGCGGCCTCGCTTTCTCTTCCCGGGGTGAGGATCTTAACTGCCGTCCCGATCTTCAGGAGAGACCGGCGTCTTCGCGCGCGCCGATGGCCAGCGCGCTCCAATCGAGATCCTGCCGGCCCCGGGCGAGAGCGCCGCCGAGCAGCCGGTCGCGCAGGAGACTGGCGACCGGCATGGGAACCTTCTTCTCGTCGGAGGCCGCCAGGGCGAGCTCGACGTCCTTCAATCCGAGCGACAGCCGGAAGCCCGCCGGGCCGAAGCGGCGGCCGGCGATCGCCGCGCCGTAGTTCTTGTAGATGGGGCAGGCGAAGAGGGTCTGCCCGATGTTTCGATGAGCACCATTTTGCCGGCCCTCTCGAGGCGCCTCGCCGCGCGACACGCGCAATCGGGCAGCGCCATGACGCGATCCTTCACGATCCTTCGCTGCACGACACGTTCCCGGCAGACTCCGAAATCCGCGCCGCGGAGAGGACGGACGGAGGATAATCGAGCGGCTAATGCACGCACGAACTCAGATGCGGTTGGCGTGGGGCCTCGCGCTCCTGCCCTTGATCGGCGCGTGCGCTCCGCCGCCGGGAGCGAGGGTCGTCACGTTGTGCGCGGACCTCGCGGGAGCGGGGCCGACGTCCGACGCGACCGACCCGGATCATCGGGGCACGGCGATCCTGACGCTGACCCCGACGGCCATCCATTACGAAATCCATGCGCCCGGGCTGGGAAAGGTGATCGCCACGCACGTTCATCACGCCGAACCGGGCTTCAACGGCCCGATGCTCTGGGAGTTAAACGCCGGTTTCGAGGGAGAGTCGGCGGCCGGCACAGCGACGGAGATCCCTCACGGCATCATCGCGCTCATGGAGACCTATCCGCGCGAGTTCTACGTGAAGCTTCACAGCGTGGCGTATCCCGGCGGGGCCATCCGAGGGCAGCTCGTGCCCTGCGGGAGATAGGTCTAAAGTCTAAGGTTTAAAGTCTAAGGTTCGAGATATATCATATATGCTATGTGTCTTAGACCTTAGACCTTAGACTCTTTCTTCTACACCAGCACATCCAGACTCCTCGCCGACGAGACTCCCGAAGCCGCGTAGACGTTCCACGCCCGCGCCAGCCGAGCGACGCCCTCCTCCATGTCCTCCTTGCCCAGCACGAACGGCAGGCGCAGGTGATCGGCGAAGCTGCCGTCCGGCGACGTCAGCGGCCCGGGAACGACCGAGACGCCGTGGCGCAGCGCGACCTGCGCGAATTCGTTGGCGTCGCCGCGCGGCAGCCGGACCCACAGGGAGAGCCCGCCGGCGGGCGGCGCCCACCGCCACTCGGGCAGATGCCGGCCGAGAAGGCCGGTCAGGCGATCGAACCGATCCCGCACCTGGCCGCGTCGCAGCGAAATCACCTTGTCGGCCTTGCCCAGAAGCTTGACCGCGGCGAGCTGAGAAAGGATCGAGCCGCCCAAGTCGGCGATGATCTTGAGCCTGGCGATGCGGGCCAGGATCTCCTCCGAGGTGCGGATCCAGCCGATCCGCAGCCCTCCCCAGAAGAGCTTGGAGAGCGAGCCGACGGTCAGGATCGGCGCGTCGGGGGCGAAGGCGGCGATCGGAGGCGGCGCCGCGGGCCCCAGCGAAAGATCGGCCAGGGTGTTGTCCTCGAGCAACGGAATCGCCAGCTCGCGCGCCAGGCGCGCCGCCGCCCGCCGCTCGCGCTCCGGCATCAGGGCTCCCGTCGGATTTTGAAACGTCGGCATCAGGTAAAGCAGCCGCGGCGAGGCGCGCCGCGCGATCTCCGCCAGCTTGTCCACGCGGGCTCCCTCTTTGCCGACCGGCACGGGCAAAAGGCGCGCCCCGCGGCTCACCAGGATGTCGATGGCGCCCAGATACGTGGGGTTCTCGACGACCACTCCGTCGCCGGGCGCCAGAAGCAGCGCCGCCGCCAGCATGATGGCTTGCTGCGCGCCGCTGGTTACGAGGACCTGCGCGGGAGCCGTCGGCAAACCGCCTCGGGAAAGGTGGCCGGCGATGGCCTTGCGCAGCTCGGGCAGTCCCATCGGCACGTAACCCGGTCCGGCGAGCAGGGCTTCCAGGGCCGAACGGTCGAAAGTCCAGACATCGGGAGTGAGACCCGCCGCGGGCAGATGCGCCGCGAGAAACTCGATCGTCCCGCCGGAGCCTTCGATCAGCCCGCGGTACACCGGATGCCGCCGGAAGGACCCGGAGGTCTCGTCGGCGCGGCCCGCGGCCTTCCTGTCTCCCGCCACGCGGGTTCCGCTTCCCTGGCGGCGCTCGACCCAGCCGCTCTCGCGCAGGGACTCGTAGGCCGAGACGACGGTCGTGCGCGAGAGCGAAAGAATCTGGGCCAGAGTGCGCTCGGCCGGCAGGCGCGCGCCCGCGGCGAGCTCTCCCCGGGCGACGCACTGCTGGATCCCGCGCGCCAGCCGCGCGTAGACCGGTCCTTCGCCTGCGGTCCAGCGCCCGAGCAGATTGACGAACTCGACGGGACTCATCGCTCGACCTCACACGGTCCACTTGATCAAAAGTGGCCCTTGATTCCGAGACAGTTCGGAGAGAGTCTAAGTCCACTTTCGGGAGATGCGCAAATTGGCTATCTCGATTGGACTGGTCACAGTTTCCGCCCTCGAGCGCGGCTCGACAGAGAGGAGGCTTCCCTCATGACCCTTCCCCGCCACGCCTTTTTCCGCGGCCGCATCGTCCCCTACGCCGAGGCCCGTGTCGGCGTGATGACGCACGGGTTGAACTACGGAACCGGCGTCTTCGCCGGACTGAGGGGCTACTGGAACGGGGAGGAGCAGGAGCTCTTCGTCTTCCGGCCGCACGAGCACTTTCGCCGCTTCCTGGACTCCTCCCGGCTTCTGCGGATGGAGCTGCCCTACACCGCGGACCATCTCGCCGGAGCGTTGAACGAGCTTCTGCGCACCGAGCTCTACCGCGAGGACGTCTACATCCGGCCGCTCGCGTTCTACGCCGACGAGACGATCGGCGTCCGGCTCCACGGCCTGACGCCGGAAGTCTCCATTGTGGCCTTCCCCTTCGGCTCCTATATCGCCAACGAGGAAGGGGTTCACGCAATGATTTCCTCCTGGCGGCGCGTCGACGACAACGCGATTCCCGCCCGCGGCAAGATTGCCGGGTCCTACGTCAACTCCGCGCTGGCCAAGGCCGATGCCGTCGCCGCGGGTTTCGACGAGGCCATCGTCCTGAACCAGGATGGCCACGTCTCGGAAGCCTCGGCGGCAAATTTCTTTCTGGTCAAGAACGGCTTGGCTCTGACCGCTCCGATCACCGACGACATCCTGGAGGGGATCACCCGCCGCACCATCGCCGATCTCCTGCGCCGGGAGCTCGGGCTGACCGTTGTCGAGCGCTCGATCGACCGCAGTGAGATCTACCTCGCCGACGAGGCTTTCTTCTGCGGCACCGGGGTCCAGATCGCCGCGGTGACGCGTGTCGATCACCGTCCGATCGGCTCGGCCCGCATGGGCCCGACGGTTTCGGCCCTGCGGAAACTCTATTTCGACGTCGTGCGCGGACGCGTCGCCGCCTACCGGCAGTGGTGCTCGCCGGTCTACGCCGGCGAGAGAGACTTCGCCGGTCCGGATCGGACCGAGGAAACGCCGGCCGAACCGGCCCGCAACGCAGCGCTGCGGCTGGCGCGGTGAGCGCCGACCGGCCGCGCCCGCCGGCTGCCGCCTTGCCGGGGCAAGCCGCGCGCGCGGTCCGGTTCCTCGAGCTCCATCACGGGCCGCGCATCCTCGTCCTTCCCAACGCCTGGGACGCGGCATCGGCGCGGATCTTCGAAGAGACGGGCTTCCCCGCTCTGGCCACGACGAGCGCCGGCGTGGCTTTTTCTCTCGGCTTTCCCGACGGCGAGCGCGTTTCCTTCTCCGACGTGATCGCCGTGGTTACGCGCATCGTCCGAGCCGTGGTTATTCCGGTGAGCGCGGATCTCGAATCGGGATTCGGGCAGACGCCTGCCAAGGTGGCGGAGAGTTGTCGGGCGGTGATCGAGGCCGGCGCCGTGGGCGTCAACCTCGAGGACGGGACGGGCGACCCGAACCGTCCGCTCGAAGAGGCGGAGCTCCACGCCGACCGGATCCGCGCGGTGAAAGAGGCGGCCGGCAGCCGCCTGGTGCTCAATGCGCGCACGGACGTCTATCTCCGAGCGGTGGGCGACCCGAAAACGCGTCTTGGAGAAACCCTCCGGCGAAGCGAGGCCTACCGCCGCGCCGGAGCGGATTGCGTTTTCGTGCCGGGCGTTACCGACGCCCAAACGATCGGGCGGCTAGCGCGCGAGATTCCCGGCCCTCTGAACGTCCTGGCTGCTCTTGAGTCTCCGCCGGTCGCCGAGCTCGAGCGGCTGGGCGTCGCGCGCGTCAGCCTCGGATCGGGTCCCATGCGAGCCACGCTCGGCTTTCTCCGCGGGCTAGCGCGCGAGCTCTCCGATCGGGGGACTTACGGCCGGCTGGGCGGCGAAGCGCTTCCCATGGCCGAGGCAAACGGCCTTTTTCGAGCGTCCTAGTCCTGTCCCTCCAAGGGGAAGCCGCCGGTTGTAGAATTCTTGTGCGGCCGCGGCCGCCCGCAATGCCCGAAAAACGACGCTTTCCACGCAAGAAGCGGCGCCTCACCGTGGAGTTCGAGTGGGACAAGGCGCCCTGCGTCGGCTTCACTTACGATCTCTCCGCCATCGGCATGTTCGTGCGCAGCACCCGCCTGCCCAAGCCCGGCTCGCGCCTGCGGGTCACGATCCTTCTGCCCGATGAGCGTCATCTTTCGATCCGGGCCGTGGTGGTTCGGAGCTTCCGCGTGCCGTCGAGCCTGGCACGCGTGATTCCCAGCGGCTTCTGCCTGCGCCTGATCGACCGCCCCGAAGAGTATCTGCAGTTCTTGGCGTCACTCTAACCGTCGCCGGAGCTGCGGTTCGCGTCTGCGCCTACGGCGCACCGGCGCTCGGCTCGCGCAAAGGCGCTCGACCGACCGCCTGATCGCGAGACCTCCGCTCCGGCTCCCGCGGCGCGAGTCGTTTCGCCGATTCAGTCGGCGAAACTTTGTCGCGCCGCGAGGGCACGATCAAGGCCCTGGTGGAGATCGCGCGTCTGGCGCGAAACTTGGTCGCGCCGTGAAGGCACGACGGGGGTTACTTCCTTTTTCGAACTTCACTTCCCGGCGTTCCCGGCGTTCCCGGCGTTCCCGGGCTTTCTCGGCGTTGGTTAGAATTCGCGCCCATGGTGGCGCTCAAACCCTTCCGGGCACTGCGTCCGTCCTCCGAGAGCGCGGCGCGGGTTTCGGCGGTGCCCTACGACGTCGTTTCTACCGAAGAGGCCCGCGCCGCCGCGGCGGGCAATCCGCTCTCCTTCCTGCACGTCTCGCGGGCGGAGATCGATCTGCCCGACGGCACGAACCCCTACTCGGATCAGGTGTACGCCCGCGCTCTCGAGAACTTCACGAGGCTGAAGGCCGCGGCCCCTCTGCGCCGGGACGACTCCGCGAGCCTCTACGTCTACCGTCTCCGTATGGGCGATCACGAGCAGACCGGAGTGGCCGGCTGCGCTTCGCTCGACGAGTACGACCGCGACGTCATCCGCAAGCACGAGCGCACGCGCAAGGAAAAAGAGGACGACCGCACCCGCCACATGGTGACGCTCTCGGCCCAGACCGGGCCGGTGTTCCTGGCCTATCGCGACCGCAAGGCCGTCGACGCGATCGTCGCGCGCGTGACCGCGTCCCCGCCGGCTTACGACTTCCGAGCTTCGGACGGAATTCAGCACAGCCTGTGGCGGGCCGGGCCCGAAGACTCCGAGTCCCTCACCCGGGAGTTCCAGGACGTGCCGCTCTTCTACATCGCAGACGGGCACCACCGCGCGGCGAGCTCTGCTCGGACCCGCACCGAGCTCGCGGCAAAGAAACCCGCATCCGACGGCAGCGCCGAATACAATTTATTTATTGTTGTCGCCTTTCCCGCCGCCCAGCTCAAGATCCTGGCCTACAACCGCGTGGTCCAGGGCCTCGGCGGGCGGTCGCCGGTGGAGTTTCTCGCCGCTCTCCGCAAGACCGGACCCGTCGAGGAGAACGCGCCGGCGGCGCCTCGGGAGGCGGGGACGGTCTCGATCTATCTGGCCGGCCGCTGGCACGGATACCGGTTCCGAAAGAGTCCCGGCGCCAGCCCGATCGAGGCGCTCGACGCCGAGGCTCTGCATCGCCAGGTGCTGGCGCCGCTCCTGGGAATCGGCGACATCCGCACCGACAAGCGCATCGACTTCGTCGGCGGGATCCGCGGCCCGGAGGAGCTCCGACGCCTCGTCGACTCCGGAAAGTTCGACGTGGCCTTCTCCCTTTATCCCGTTTCTCTCGAACAGCTCATGGCCGTCTCTGACGCCAACGAGATCATGCCGCCCAAGTCGACGTGGTTCGAGCCGAAGCTGAGGGACGGGCTGTTGATTCATGAGATCTGAGGTAAACGATTTGCCCTCGAACTTCTCCGGGTCTGCCGATCTCTACCGCCCAACGAAGAAGGTCGAATCATAACGAGGCAACTCTTGCGCTCGGCGACTGGCACTGCTGCCAATTACCGAGCCACCGGCCGCTCTCGGTCGAGAGCCGAATTCCCCGCGCGACTCGGCATCGTGGTCGAAGAGGCAGACGAGACGCTCTTCTGGTTGGAATTGCTCGAAGAGGCCGGCATTCTTCCTATAGAGAAGCTCGCTGCCGTTCGTCAGGAAGCTGAGGAACTCCTTGCCATCTTCGCCGCGTCGCTCCGGACCGCCCGGCGGCGATAGACTTCACGCGGCGATCGCAATGCTTCGGAAACATCACCCGATGACCCGATCACCAGATGACCAGATTGGTGGAGGCGCATGAGAGTCCTCGTCGCCGACAAGTTCGAAAAGAGCGGATTAGAGTCTCTCAAGTCCTTCTGTGATTTGACCTACGAGCCCGATGCGAAAGACGATGTGCTGACGCAGCTCATCGAGAAATCGGGCGCCGAGATCCTGGTCGTGCGGTCGACGAAGGTCACGCGGCCGATGCTCGAGCGGGGCAAATTGTCGCTCGTCGTCCGCGCCGGAGCCGGCTACAACACGATCGACGTCGAGGCGGCGTCCGAGCGCGGCATCTACGTGGCCAATTGCCCGGGCAAGAACTCGATCGCCGTGGCCGAGCTCGCCTTCGGCCTGATCCTCGCCCTGGACCGCCGCGTCGTGGACAACGCGAAAGACCTCCCGGCCGGCGTCTGGAACAAAAAGGAGTACAGCAAGGCCCGCGGCCTCTTCGGCCGCACCCTGGGTTTGATTGGCGTGGGCGGCATCGGCAAGGAGATGATTCCGCGCGCCCGCGCCTTCGGCATGCCGGTCGTGGCCTGGAGCCGCAGCCTGACGCCGGAGAAGGCCCACAACCTGGGGATCGACCGGCGCGGCACGCCGGAAGCCGTCGCGGCCGACGCCGACATCGTGAGCGTGCACGTCGCCTTGAAGCCGGAGACGAAGAACCTGATCGCCGGCCCCTTCTTTACCGCGATGCAGCCGGGCGCGTTTTTCATCAACACCTCGCGGGCGGAGGTCGTCGACCAGGCCGCCCTGGAAAAGGCTGTGCGCGAGAAGGGGATTCGCGCAGGGCTCGACGTCTTCGCCGAGGAGCCGACACGAGGGACCGGCGAGGTGAAGTCTCCAATCTTCGCCATTCCCGGCGTCATCGGCACCCACCACATCGGGGCGTCGACCGACCAGGCCCAGGAAGCCATCGCCGCGGAGACCGTCCGGATCGTGCGGGAGTACAAGGAGACCGGCCGCGCTCCCAACGTCGTCAACCTGGTCAAGCGCTCGCCGGCCTGCTGCCTCGTCGTCGTCCGTCACTACGACAGGGTGGGCGTGCTCGCGGCCGTCTTCGGGCGCCTGCGGGAGGCCGGAATCAACGTGCAGGAGACCGAGAACATCGTTTTCGACGGCGCCAAGGCCGCGGTGGCCCGGATCCACCTGAACCAGGAGCCCTCGACGGAGGTGCTCAACGGAATCCGGACCTCCTCGCCGGACATCCTGGAGCTGACTCTATTGCCTTTATGAACGCTTCAGCCCCGGCGCGTCGCGCAAGCGCGTTCCGGGACTGGCTGAAAGCAAACACGTCTCCCCGGTTTCGTCGGCGAATGCGCTGGCTGCGGGAGGAGATCCCTGTCCGAGCCCTGGACCTGCTTCCTGACTGGATCGATCGGGTTGGAAGGCGAGGTCTTCCACTCCCGCCGCCAAGCCTTCGCCGGCGTGTCGCGGGTTCAAGCTCCCGCCGGCTCTTTGTCTGCTCGGGCCGTGAAGCTTTCCAGGATGTGACTCGCGTTTTCGGGCTCAGCCGCGATCCTCATCGGACATACAACGCATGGCTCGATTTCGGGTGTGGCTGCGGCCGCGTCGCGCGTTACTTCTCCATGCTGCCCGAGGTTCAGCACATCGTCGGTATCGACATCGACGATGAGCACATCGCCTGGTGTCGTCGACATCTCGATGGAGATTTCGACGCGACACCCGCGCAACCTCCGACGCAGCTTACCTCCGCCACCTTCGACGTGGTTTACGCCGGCTCGGTCTTTACGCACCTCGACGAGGGACCTCAGCGCGACTGGCTCCGCGAAGTTCATCGTGTGCTCACGCCAGGAGGGTTATTCATCGTGAGCACTCACAGCCCGTCACTCGTCTGGGCGAGACCCGACCTTTCCCAGGACCAGCACGCCCGCCTCTCGTCGGACGGGTTCCTGTTCGCGCCGGGCCACAACGGCTTCAACGAGGACAGCGCTTTCCATTCCCGCGAGTATTTGATGACTTTCTGGGGATCCCAGTTTGGCTTGTGCCGTTACGAGTCCTTCGGCCTTAACCGTTTTCAAGACCTGCACGTCTGGTGCAAGTGGTAAATTTCGGGGAGGCATCATGACCGACCGCATCCACAACTTCGCCGCCGGACCCGCCATCCTGCCCGAGGCGGTGCTTGCCGAAGCGCAGCGCGATCTGATGGCGTTGCCCGGCGTGGGCATGTCGGTGACGGAGATTTCACACCGCTCGAAGACTTTCGACGCGATCATCCAGGGATGCGAGGCGGACGTTCGCAAGCTCGCCAACATTTCTCCGGACTACCACGTTCTTTTTCTTCAGGGAGGCGCGTCGCTCCAGTTCGCGATGGTGCCCATGAACCTCCTGCCCGCGGGCGGAAAGGCGGACTACATCCTGACCGGGTCGTGGGGGAAGAAGGCCTACAAGGAAGCTCAGAAGTTTGGAACGGCGCAGGTGGCCGGCTCGACCGAAGCGGACAACTTCACGCGCGTGCCGGAGGCTTCGGAATTGAAGCTCGATCCCTCCGCGGCCTACGTTCACTTCACCTCCAACGAAACGATCCAGGGGGTGGAGTGGAAGAGCGAGCCTGCGGCCGGATCGGCGCCTCTCGTGTGCGACGCCTCCTCGGACATCTTCAGCCGCCCGATCGACGTCTCCCGTTACGCCCTGATCTACGCCGGGGCGCAAAAAAATCTCGGCCCCTCCGGCGTGACGCTGGTCATCCTCAGGAACGACCTCCTCGAGCGCGTCCCCAAGAACCTGGCCACCATGCTCGACTACAAGGTCCAGGCCGAGAACAAGTCGCTCTACAACACTCCTTCCACCTTCGGCATCTACCTGATGGGCCTGACAATGAAGTGGCTGGTCGCCCAGGGAGGCCTCGAAGCCATCGGAAAGAAAAACGCCGAGAAGGCCGGACTCCTCTACCACGCGATCGACGCCTCCGGAGGGTATTACCGGCCGCACGCGAAGCCCGCACATCGCTCGATGATGAACGTGACGTTCCGGCTCCCCTCGGAGGATCTGGAGAAGAAGTTCGTCTCCGAGGCGACCGCAGCGAAGCTCGACGGCTTGAAAGGCCACCGCTCCGTCGGCGGCATTCGCGCCTCGCTTTACAACGCGTTCCCGAGGGCGGGGGTCGAGGCGCTGGTCGCATTCATGGGAGAGTTTCGGAAGAAGAACGGGTGACGGCGCCAAGAGATGGGGGATGAAACCCGTTTTTCACGGGACCGGCCTCGTCCTTCAGAATAAGTACCCCTGGCGAACTCCAAAACTCCGTTTCACCCTCCTCGTAACAAGACAAATCCGCCAGCACCGGAGCACCGGACGTCTCTGTCCGCTGGCCCGGCCGCGGAAGGAGGAGCTGATGAAAAGACTTGCCCGTTTCGGGCTGTGGCTCGCGCCGCTGGCCCTGCCGTTACCGCTCGCCGGCCAGAGCCCACCCCTGACCCTCCCCCAAGCCAGCCCCGAAGCCTCGGTAACCCAGACCGTCGGCGTGACCGAGTTGACCGTCCACTATCACCGGCCGGCGGTCAACAAGCGAAAGGTCTGGGGAGATCTGGTGCCTTACGGAGACGTCTGGCGCGCTGGGGCCAACGAGAACACGACGTTCACCGCCAGCTCGCCAGTGACGGTCGAGGGCAAGGCGCTCGCCGCGGGAACTTACGGCATTCACATGATCCCGACGGAGAGGGAATGGACCGTCGCCTTCAGCAAGGTCTCCAGCGCCTGGGGCAGCTTCAGTTACGACCAGAAGGAGGACGCCCTTCGCGTCACCGTCACCCCGGTCAAGGTTCCCCTCGAAGAGCGCTTGAGCTACACCTTCGAGGACCCGACCGAAGAGGCGGTGACGCTGCAGTTGCGCTGGGAAGAGCTGGCCGTGCCGATTCACATCGGTGTGGACACCAAGACAGTTACGCTCGACAGCATCCGCAGCCAGATGCGCGGCCTCCCGCGCTTCTCCTGGCAAGGCTGGAACCAGGCCGCCGGTTACTGCGCGCGCGCCGGCGTGAACCTGGACGAAGGCATGGCCTGGGCCGACCGCTCCATCGGCATGAACGAGAACTTCACCAACCTGCGCACGAAGGCTCTCCTTCTGGAGAAGAAGGGAGACGCCTCGGCGGCCGCCGCGCTGCGGGCCAAGGCGCTGCAAGTCGCCAGTGAAGCGGACATCAACCTCTACGGATACCAGCTCATGAACGAAGGGAAGGTCGACGAGGCCATCGCGATGTTCCGCAAGAACGTCAAAGACCATCCTCAGTCCTGGAACACCTACGACAGCCTGGGCGAGGCCTACAAGACTAAAGGAGACAAGAAGGAGGCCGCGGAGTTCTACGGCAAGGCCCTGGCCATGACCAAGGACGAGACGCAAAAGAAGCGCATCACCGACATCCTCGCGCGTCTGAAGGCCTGACCAACGCGGCGCGGGAGGCGGAGATCAAGGCACCGCTTCCTGCGCCAGCTCCTGTCCCGGCGCGTCTTCGTCCATCACCGCCACCGGTTGTCCCAGCACCCCTTCCCACCGCGCCACCACGACCGAGGCCACGCAATTGCCCATGACGTTGATGGAGGTCCGGGCCATGTCCATCAGCTCATCGACGGCCAGTATCATGGCCACGCCCGCCTCCCCGGGCAGGTTGAACGCGGCGCAGCCGGCGGCGATGACGACCAGGGCCGCCCGCGGCACTCCGGCCACGCCCTTGGAGGTCATCAGGAACGTCAGCATCATCAGAAGCTCGGTCGAGAGCGGCAGATCGACATGGGCGGCCTGCGCGATGGTCAGGGTCGCGAGCGAGATGTACAAGGTCGATCCGTCGAGGTTGAAGGAGTAGCCGGCGGGAATGACGAATCCCGCCACCGACTCCGGCACTCCGAACTCGACCATCTTCTCCAGCGCCCGCGGCAGCGCGGCTTCCGAGGAGGCGGTCGAAAAGGCCAGCAGGAACGGCTCGCGAATCTTGCGGAAGAAGAGACGCAGGTTTGCCCGCACGATCAAAAGCGCGGGGATCAGGACCAGGAGCGTGAAAAGGACGAGCGCGCCGTAGAGGGAGGCCACCAGCCGCGCGTAGGAAGCGAGGACCGAGAGCCCGTGGTGGGAGACCGATCCGGCCATAGCTCCGAAGACCCCCAGCGGCGTCAGCGCCATCACGTAGTCGGTCAGCTGGAACATCACGGCCACGGCCGAGTCGAAGAACTTCAGGAAAGGCTCGGCCTTTCTTCCGACGTGCGCCGCGGCGATTCCGACGAGCGTCGCGAAGACGACGACCTGCAGGATGTCCTGCTTGGCCATGGCGTCGACGACGTTGGAAGGGAAGAGATGGAGCAGCGTTTCCACCAGCGTCTTGGGCTTGGCCAGCTGCTCTCCGGAGGGCGGCAGCGTCAGGCCCTGCCCCGGCCGGACCAGGTGGGCAATGGTGAGCCCCAGGGCGAGCGCGGCGGTCGTGGCGATCTCGAAATAGATGATCGCCTTCAACCCCATGCGCCCGACGGCCTTGACGTCGCCGGTCTTGCCGATACCGACGACGATCGTGGAGAAGATCAGGGGCACGATGAGCATCTTGATCAGGCTGATGAAGGCCCGGGAAAGGAAACGGAACGTCTCGTAGGCAGCGGGATGTCTCTCGGCCGGAAGCAGGTACCCGAGAAGAACGCCGAGCAGAAGAGCGTAGAAGATGAGCGCCGTCGAGGAGAGCCAGCGCGGGCGCTTCATACAAGAAAGGAGGAAGACCTCACTCTGCGCGTTCCAGCACCATCGCGTGGCCCAGTCCGCCGGCGGCGCAGACAGTCAGAAGGCCGAACTGCTCGCCGCTGCGGGCGAGCTCGTGGGAAAGCGTCGTGACCAGACGCGCTCCGGTCGCGGCGAAGGGATGGCCGATGGCAATCGATCCTCCGTAGAGATTGAGAATCTCGGGATCGACCTCGCCCACCGGCTGATCCCTCCCGAGCTTCTCCCGGGCAAACTCCTTGGAGGCGAAAGCTTGAAGGTTCGAGAGCACCTGCGCCGCGAAAGCCTCGTGCATTTCGACCCTTCCCATGTCCGAGAGCTTGAGTCCCGCGCCGTCGAGCGCCCTGGGCGCCGCGTAGGCCGGACCCTGCAGGAGCTGATCGCCCGGGTCGAGCGCCGAATAGGCCCAGGACCGGATGAAAGCCAGAGCCTTGCGCCCCTCGGCTCGGGCGCGATCCTCGGACATGAGCAGCACGGCGGAGGCCCCGTCGGTCAACGGCGAGGAATTGCCCGCGGTCACGGTTCCAAACTTGCGGTCGAAGACCGGCGGAAGCTTGGCCAGAGCTGCCAGCGTGGTATCGCGCCGGATGATGTTGTCGACCGTCGCCATCTCCTCGAACTTCGGCGCCACCGGAACCGGCACGACCTCGGGCGCAAGGATCCCTCGATCCCATCCGGCCGCCGCCTTCAGATGCGAGCCGAGCGCGAGCTCGTCCTGCGCGGCGCGGGAAATGTGGTTCTCCTTGGCCATTTTTTCCGCCGATTCCCCCATCGACAGGCCGGTCGTGTATTCGGCGATGGCCGGCGCGACCGGAGCGAGCTCCCCGGGCCGGAACCCGGCAAAGACCTTGGCCTTCTGCGCAGCCGTCTTCGCCTTCGAGAGTCGCACGAGGCGGCGGGCGAAGTCGCGCGAGAAGAGAATCGGAACGTCCGACAGGCATTCGGCGCCGCCGGCGATGACGACGTCGGCAAGATTGAGGGCAATCCGTTCCGCCGCGTCGGTGATCGCCCGGTTCGACGTGGCGCAGGCCATCACCACGGAAGAGGCGGGGATTCGGTCCGGAAGGTGGGCGTCGAAAAGGACCTCCCGGGCGATGTTGGGCCGCGAGACCGACGGGATGACCGCGCCGTAGATCAGCTCGTCGATCGTCTGCGGATCGAGGTCCGTGCGAGCCACCAGCTCCTTGACCGCGACGGCGCCCAGATCGGCTGCGGTCATCTTTTCGAAGAGCGTTCCGGACTTGAGAAACGGCGTCCGCACCCCTCCAATGACCGCGGTGCGTCTCCCGGCCGGGAACATGCGGGGATTCTACCGTCGCCTACGCGGAGTTCGTCGATCTGCGCCCGTTGGGCGCACCGGCGGTCCGCTCGGTCGGATGCGACCTCGACGGCCCGCCTGATCGACGACCTCCGCTCCGGCTCCCGCAACGCGAGTCGTTTCGCGAATCCCGTTCGCGAAACTTGGTCGCGTTGCGAGCTTCAGGTCCTTCCCGCTCCCGGAGAGAGGGTAGGGTGAGGGTCTAGTGCCTTAGCCCCGGTCTGGAAACGTTGCAGCGCCGGTCGCGCAGCGACCGCCTGCGCTGCAAGTCGGTTATTTCGACGCCTGGATGCTGACGCGAACGACCATGGCCTCGAGCGTATCCAGGGCGTCTATGACGTCGGCCGGGTCGCTTCCTTGCTCGCGGACGAACGTCACAACGCCTCTCGCGGCGTCGAGGTCGAAACGGGAGAGCGCTCGGGACTCGCGACGCTCCCGGGCGAAGGTGTCTGCCCAGCGCGTGTCGATCGCCCCGGAGAGCTGCACGGAAAAGCCCGTTCCGCCTTTGGCCAGGTTGGCAGGCGCCAAGGAGGCGTGGTCGACCGTGACCTCGTAGGTCGGGATCGCCGGCGCGCTGTGCTGCATCGGGTCCTCCGGTGGCGGCTCCGCAGAGCCGCCGCCGCAGACTCGATCGCTACGTAACTACGGCAAACAACCCGCCAACGATCTAAGTCATTCCAGATAAAAAGCCGAGCCTGGCCACGGAAACAGCGTCTCTGCGTGAAACGTTACGTTCCGTAACATGGGTGGCAAGCTCATTCCGGACGGCGGGAGAGCGCCACGGCCCACATGGCGACCCCATAGAAGACGAGGCCGACCGCCACCACGCCCATGATCATCGGTCCGAGCGGCAGCGCCTTGAGCTCTCGCAAGGATCCCCCGATCTCGCGCACCTCGCGGGGATCGAGGTCCTGCACGGCGCGGATCAAGAAGTACCCGATCGCCAGCCCGACGACGCCTCGCGCGGACAGGCCGATTCGGGCGAGCCGTGAGGCGAGCGTCTTCGTCGCGCGGCCGTAGCCGATGGAACGAAGCCAGCGGGGAAGACGGCCGCTCGCCCCCTGCCAGACGGCGACGAGACCGGAGATCACCAGAATCGCACCGGCCGCCGTCAGCGCGATGCGGCCTGCGGCGGAGGCCAGAAGCCAGCCGAGTCCGGAGCGGGTGATGTCCAGTCCTTCGCCCCGCACGCGGGCCAGCAGCTCGAGCGCGGTCACTCCGAGCACTCCGTAGCCGATCGCGGCCGCGAGCCATCCGCCCCGCGCGATGAGATCGGCCCGCCGCGAGGTGAAGGTCTGAATCGCCCTCCATGCTGCGAATCCGATGAGCCCGACAGCGACGCCTCCCACGAGCCAGGGGCCTGCGGGACGCCGGAGCAGCAGGCGGAGCGCGCCGTTCATTCCGGTCACCCGATCGCGGGAGCCGAGAAAGGCGATGCGGGCGGCGACCAGTCCCACGGTCGCGTACAGAAGCCCCACCGCCGCATAACCGATTCGAGGAAG
>DATFTF010000229.1:0-17382 GCA_035262245.1 Thermoanaerobaculia bacterium | reverse complement strand
AGGCGTTCGTGACTCCTCACTTCGGCTTTCGTTTCGGCGGCAACTACTACGGCACCTCGCTCCCGGACAACCGCAACGACTGCGACCGTTCGCACGATCACGACCACTGCCACGACCACAACAACAACTGGCTGAATCAGGGCGACGTCGTCGGAGGCCTGGTCTTCGCGTTTTGAGGCGCCGGGCTCAGGCGTCCGCGATCGAGATCGTGCGGGACCCGTCCGGCCGAGGGTCGATCCGTACCTCGATCGTCGGCGGCAGGATGGGGCGCAGAGCCTTCCCGGGCCATTCCACCGCGACCGGAGCGCCCCGCGTCACCTCGGGCACGCCCAGAGCCTCCAGATCCGCGGCCCGATCCTCGACCCTGTAGAGATCGAGGTGGCGCAGAATGATTTTTCCGTCCGAAGAGGCGTATTCGTGCAGGAGTGAGAACGTCGGCGAGGCGACCTCCCGGGGCGCCGCTCCGAGGCCGATGGCCAGACCTCGCGTGAAGCACGTCTTGCCGGCGCCCAGATCGCCCCACAGGTAAACGACGTCCGCGTTGCGCAGGCCGCGCGCCAGATCTCCCGCGATCCGCTCCGTCTCCTCCTCCGAGCGCGTGGTGAAAACGCCCCTCACGCAGAGCCCGGAGGCAGCTCGCCGGCGAGGTTCCGGCGGGCGCGAGGAAGGGCGTCGGCGAGCTCCGAGGCCAGGAGACCGGCATCGCCGAGGGTCCGTTCCAGAAAGTCTCCCGCCGCGCCGTGAAGGTAGACGGCCGCCATCGCCGCGATGGAGGCTTCCAGCCCGCCGGCCAGCAGGGCGGCCAAGGCTCCTGTCAAAACATCTCCGGATCCCGCCGTCGACATCAGAGGCGTGCCGGTCGGATTGACCACGATCGTCGCGCGCGGGCGCGCGATCAGGCTGCCCGACCCCTTGAGCACTACGACCGATTTGCTCCGGCGCGCGAGCTCGATCGCCGCTCCCAGGCGATCCGCTTGAATTGCCCGCGTCGTCGAGCTGAGCAACCGAGCCGCCTCTCCCGGGTGAGGGGTCAGCACCGTCTCTCCGCGGCGGGCGAAAGCTTCCGGAGCCAGGGCGTTTAACGCGTCCGCGTCGCAGACCAGGGGCAAGGGCGAGCGAAGAAGCGCCTGCAGGACCGATCGCACCGCGGCAGAGACCCCCAGGCCCGGGCCCACGGCGGCCGCATCGAAATCCTCCAAAGCCTCGCGCAGCGCGTCCGTCGCTTCCGGAGCGAGCCGGCCGTCCCGGTCCGGGAGCCCGCGGGTCATCGCTTCCGGGAGTGCACCGACGACGGTCTGCTCGATGGAGGCCGGACAGAACACGGTCACCAGTCCGGCGCCGGCCCGCAAGGCTCCTCGCGCGGCGAGAGCGGCGGCGCCCGTCTTGCCGCGCGATCCGGCGACGATCGCCAGGCGGCCGTAGTTGCCCTTGTGCGAGTCGGCGCGCCGGGGCGCAAGCGCGGCGGCGACGTCGGACGCTTCGGCAATGTGGAGCCTGGCCCGGCGCCGCTCCAGGATCTCCGGAGCGACGCCGATGGCGCGCACCGCGACGCGGCCGCACAAGTCGCGGGCCGGAGGAAGAACGTGGCAGGGCTTGGCCGCGGCAAAGGCCACGGTTCGATCCGCCCGCACCGCGGGGCCGAGCAGCCGCCCTTCGTCGGCCGAGAGTCCCGACGGCAGATCGGCGGCGATCACCGGCCGGCGCGAGGCATTGATGGCGGCCACGGCGCGGGCCGCCTCGCCGTCGAGCCCGCGCGAGAGCCCCGTGCCGAAGAGCGCGTCGAGCACGACGTCGCTCGCGGCAAGAGCTTCGGCGAGCGATCGCCGGGCTCCGCGCTCTCCCAGGGCAGAGAGCTTCAGTCCGCACGCCAGCGCCCGTTCGGCGTTTTCGGCCGCGTCGCCGCGATAGCGCTCCGGAGGCCCGAGCGTGAACAGGAAGACCGACACGCCCTCGGCGGCGAGAAGCCGCGCCGCGGCCAACCCGTCCCCCCCGTTGTTGCCGGGGCCGCACACGACCGCGACCCGCCGGGCCTCCGGCCAGGCGGCAAGGAGGTCCGCCGCCAGAGCGGCGGCCGCGTTTTCCATCAGGGTGATTCCCGGGACTCCCGATCGAATCGCGGCCCGGTCGGCCGAGCGCATCTCGCGCGACCCGAGGACCGGGATCACGGCGCCAGCTCCGAAAGAACGCGGGCGGTGGCGGCCGGAAAGTCCTCTTCGGCCGGATTTCGGGAGGCCAGATCGCGTTTCAGACGCTCGAGGTCCTCGGGGCGATCGACGTCGTAGGCGCTCTCCAGAACCGCCAGCGCGAGGCCCGCCGACGCGATGCGGTCCCGCGTCACGGCAAACGTCGATGGGCTCGACCAGGGCACTTCGCGAAAGACCTCCTCGACCGGAGCGGTCCTCGTCAGCCCGATGGCGCAATAGCCGCCGTCGGCCGCGGGCACCACGGCCGCGCCGGAACCGGAGGAGAGCCGCGCAAAAGCGTCGCGCAGGCAACGGCGCGGCAGGGCGGGATGATCGGAGCCCACGGCCACCGCTGCGGGCGCGCCGGCGGCGAAGGCCTCGAGGAAGGCCGCGGCCAGACGGGCGCCCAGATCGCCCCGCGCCTGCGTTCTGCGCCGCCAGGGGGGAGCGAAGAGGCGCGAAAGATCCGGATGCTCGGCGTCCGGCTCCGCGAGCAGCACGGCATCCCAGCCCTCCGGGTCCCGATAGGTCCGAGCAGCGTCTTCCAGGAAAGCCCGGTAGAGACCGAGCGCAGTGTCCGCAGTCAGGGGCGGGACAAGGCGGGTCTTGACCTGTCCGTGGATGGGAGCGCGCGCGAAGAGAAGCAGGGACGGAAGCGATTCGGACACGCCGGGAAGGCTATCAGCTCCGCCTCACGCCCTCCGCCTTCCGCCGTCATCCCTTCTTGGCCGCCGGCAGGATCGAGACGAAGAAATTCTTCTGGAAGTACGAGACCTGGTTGGTCGTGCCGTCGCGGACGGCCAGCGACAGCCTCTGGGCGCCGGAACGGACGACGAGCTTCAGATCGTATCCGTGGTCCTTGGTCTGGGCCTTCTGCAACTCGTTGGCCGGAACGGTCAGGTTCTCGTGCTGGACCTGCAGGTCGGACTTGTCGCCGGCGGAGTCCCGCACGATCAGATACACCAGGTAGCTCCCGATGTACTTGTCCCCCGAGGGCACCAGCCCGATCTTCCCGATGGGCAGGACGATGTGCACCGGCAGGATGTACGTGTCCCGCTGGTACGGCGTCGAGGGGTCCACGCGCACGCTCACGCCGAGCGGATTGTCGTCGCGCGGATAGTCGAGCGCGGAGAGGACGGACTCGGCGATCCGCGTCTCCGGCGTCTTCTCGAGCAGGCTCTTGCGGTAGCGGACCCTGAGGCCCTTGCGCTTGACGGTGACCTCGATGCGGTGGGGCTTGTCCACCGCCGCTCCCGAGGCGCGGTAGCCCAGAGAGTAGTAGCTGGTGAAGTCGCGGGAGAGCTCGTCCAAGTTGGCCTTCCAGTCGTTCGTGTTGATCGCCGCTACCCCCCCGGTCTGCTCGGCCAGCAGCTGCAGAGGCGCCTGGGTGTTCTGCCGCATCATGAAGTCGTTGGGCCGGCTGTCCATGAAACGGTTCTCGGCCGAGACGAAAGAATCGGTCGTGAGTCCCGACGCATCGAGTGGCCAGATGGTGACGCCCTGGGCGTTGGCCGCCTGGGCCACCGAGATCCACTTGGCGTTCAAGTCGTACTCGAACTGCTCGAGCGTCTGGGCGGTCTCGCGGAACTTGGACTGGATCGTGTCGTAGAGCTCCAACCCCGCCTGGGCCGGCAGCCCTTCGGAGACGTAGACGAAGACCTTGCGGCCGGGCAATCCGCCCAGGCTCTCGAAAACCTGCTTCATGGCGTCGATATCGAACTGGAGGTCGTTGACCAGAGAGCGCGCGTAGGTGTGTGCGATGTTGAGCGCCTGGTCCGCGCTCTTGGCGTCGTTGATTCTCTCGACGGCGTCCTTTCGCTCCCCCACCAGCGACGTGGCGCCGCCGGTCTCGCGCTCGATGTCCTCCAGGGCGCCGAGAACGAGCCCGGGCTCGGAGGTGAACTTCTGCTTGGTCTTGAGCGACCGGTTGTAGGTGATGACCTCGGCCTCGGCGCGGGTCCCCACCGTATCGGTCACGAATTCCTTCAAGCGCTTGAACATCCGATTGCGGTTCTGCGGCTGGATCATCAGGTTGTCGATGTAGAGGATGTAGCGGGACTTCACCTCGGGCGGCGCCTGCTCCTTGCCCTCGGGCGTTCCCAAATCCACGGTCTTGCCGTCCTCCAACGTCACGTGGGTCCCGTTCACCGCATAAAAGTTGGTAACGGGTTGCGGCACGCCGTCCTGCTGGATCTGGAAGTCCTCCTTGGTCAGGTCGGGGACCCGGTTTCCCTTCGAGTCCGTGACCACCACATCCACGTTGGTGATATCGACGCGGGCGCTCTCGCTGACAGGAGGCACCGCCTCCTCGGACCGCGGCGTGGGGCGAGGTTTGGGCGGCGCGGCGGTCTGAGCCGTCAGCGTTGCGGCGCCCAGCAGGACGAGCAGCGAGATCGCTTTCTTCACCGGATTCCTCCTCGGGCAGGCAACGCCGGGCATTCCGGTTTATTCCCCCCAAAAACGATGTTGCTTTGTCCCCGGGAATTCAACAGAATTCGTGCCTCCGGGCGATGGCTGGCGAAGGAAGGAGCTTTTCGAGAATGCCCATCCGACACCGAGGTCTGAGGGCAGCGGCATGCCTTCTGGCGATCGTCTCGCTGGCGGCGCTGACAGGCTGCGACAAGATCAAGTCACGGCAGGAAGTCAAGCGCGGAAACGAATTCTTCAAAGCCGGACAGTATCAGGCGGCGCTGGCGAGCTACCAGGACGCGATGCGGCTCGATCCCGGCGAGACCAAGCTCAACAAGAACATCGGCCTGGCCTACATGGCGATGTACCAACCCGGCTCCAAGCACCCCAAAGACCTCGAGTTCGCGGCCAAGGCGATCGAGAACTTGAAGACGTACCTCACTTCCCATCCGGAGGACAAACGCGCGCGGGAATTCCTGGTGTCCATGTACCTGGCCACCGACCGCTTCGACGACGCGATCGGCTTCTACCAGGACAAGCTGAAGGAGGATCCCAAGGACGTCAAGGCCATCCAGTCTCTGGCGGCGATGTACTTCAAGAAGGGGGATTTTCAGAAGGGAATCGAGTGGACCCAGAAACGGGTCGACATCGAGCCGAACAACCCGGAGCCCCTGGTCATGATCGGCGTTCAAGCCTGGGACCGCTCGTACCATTACCCCGACCTCCCGGGCGACCAGCGGGCGCAGATCGTGCAATCCGGATTGGATGCCCTGGACAAGGCTTTGAAGATGAAGCCCGACAACTTCGACGCACTGACCTACATCAACCTCCTTTACCGGGAAAAGGCCAAGGCCGAGACGGATCCGGCCAAGCAGCAGGAGGACATCGCAACCGCCGACAAGTACCGGCAGCAGGCTTTGGATTTGCGCAAGAAGACGACAGCCACCACGCCGACCGCGGAACCGGGGAAGTAGGATCGGTGTCCCAGGGGTCGGGGAGGACCAAAGCATGTTCGAAGACGTTCTGATCGAATCCGCGAAACACCACAGCGGCTCCAAGAAGGCCGTCACCCTCCCGGTCTCCATAGCCATCCATGCGATCGTGATCGCGGCGGCTCTGGGCGCGTCGATCTGGTTCGTCGAAGACGTCCCGGAGCCGCCGATTCCGGTGACTTTCTATGCCGCGGCGCCCCCTCCTCCTCCTCCCCCGCCCGCAGCGCCGAAGGCGCCTCCGAAGGCCCCCGAAGTTCAGAAGCCCGTTCCGGTCAAGCCGACCGAGATGGTCGCCCCTACGGTCATTCCCGAGAAGATCCCCGAACCCCTTGCCAATCCCGAGCCGGAGGCGCCGGCGGGCGTGGAAGGGGGCGTTGAGGGCGGCGTCGAGGGAGGCGTCCCCGGCGGAGTCCTTGGCGGCGTGGTGGGCGGCACGGGTCCCGGCACCGGCGAGGGCGAGCCGCTGCGCGTGGGCGGGGATGTCAAGCCTCCCCAGCTCATCCAGAAACCTGAACCCAGCTACCCGGAGGCGGCCCGCAAGGCCCGCATGGAAGGGGTGGTGATCCTGGAGGCCATCATCACGGCCCAGGGAACGGTCGAGGACGTAAAGGTTCTCAAATCGGTCAACCCTCTCTTAGACGCCTCGGCCGTCCGCGCGGTGCAGCAATGGAAGTACAAGCCGGCGACGCTCAACGGGCGCGCCGTGCGCGTGTATCTGACCGTGACCGTGACCTTCAACTTGCACTAGGATTGGCAGCCTGCGGTCCTCCGAGACAATCCGGACCAAAGGGCTGGGGGATGATCGGGTAAAACGATGAGAAGGAGCGCCTCATGAGTTTTGATCCCATCGAGTTGTGGCACACGATGACGCCGTTGGCGAAGGGCGTTGCCGTCCTCTTGATCTTAATGTCGGTGTACTCGCTGACCGTCGCGGTCGAGCGTTTCATCTACTACAACAAGGCCAAGAAGCAGTCGCTTGCCTTCGCCAAGCTGGTGACCGGCTACCTGAAGCAGGACAAGCTCCAGGAGGCGATCGACTCCTCCAAGAAATTCAAGAACAGCCACCTGGCTCGCGTGGTGGCCGCCGGCCTCTATGAGTTCCACCACGACGTCTCCAGCGGCACGGCCGACGTGCCCGGTCACGACCCGATCGAGGCGGCCGAGCGGGCCATCGAGCGCGAGGCGCTGATCACCACCGCCGACATGAAGAAGGGTCTCTCGGGTCTCGCCACCATCGGCACCACCGCGCCCTTCATCGGCCTGTTCGGAACGGTCATCGGCATCATCAACGCCTTCCGCGGCATGGCCCTGACCGGTTCCGGCGGTATCGCGGCGGTGTCCACCGGCATCGCGGAGGCCCTCATCACCACTGCGCTTGGACTTTTCGTGGCCATCCCCGCGGTGTGGCTCTTCAACATCTTCATGAACAAGATCGAGCGGTTCCAGGTCGAGATGTCCAACATCGCCTCCGAGCTGCTCGACTACTTCATCAAGCGGCGCGGCGCGCAGCAGGCTGCGGCCGTGCGCGCTTCCTAGCGTCACCGAGGCGCTGAGGTCATCTCATGGGCATGGGCGGGAGCGGGGCGCGCGACAAGCTTCAGAGCGAGATCAACGTCACACCTCTGGTGGACGTGTGCCTCGTGCTGCTGATCATTTTCATGGTGGTCACCCCCCTGCTGCAGAAAGGCATCGCTGTCTCCCTTCCGGCCACCGACAAGCCGGACAAAAAGCCGGAGAACGCCAATCAGAAGGTCGTCACGATCGGATACGCGACGCCGCCGGTCATCTATCTGGAGGCGGACCGCATGAACAAGGACGAGTTCTCGCGGAGGCTCGACGAGATGTACCAGCGTTCCCCTCAGACCGAGCTGGTCATCAAGGCCGACAAGCGGCTCAAGTACGGCGACGTGAAGGACATCATGAAGGTGGCCAAGGACGCCGGCTTCCAGAACATCGGGCTCATCGCCGAAAAGAAGACCCAGGGCGTGGCGCCCGCGCCCAAGTAACAGGGAGGATCGAGATCCCATGGCCATGGCCGCTGGCGGAACCGGCGACTACAAGAGCGACATCAACATCACTCCCCTCGTGGACGTGGTGCTCGTCCTTCTCATCATCTTCATGGTGATCACCCCCCTGCTCCAGATGGGGTACGACGTGAAGGTCCCGCCCAAGGCGACCGTCGACCAGCCCGCACCTTCGCTGGATCAGCTCATCGTTTCGCTCACGTCCCAGAACCGCATCTTCCTGAACAAGAGTGAAGTGACGCCCGCGCAGCTTACCCAGCAGCTCGGCGACATCCTGAAGAACCGCGCGAGCAACAACCGCACCGTCTTTTTCTCCGCGGAGGACGGAACCGCCTACGGCGACTGTGTGCGGGTCATGGACCTCGTCCGCACCTCGGGCGCGAGCAATCTGGGCATCGTCCTGGAGACCGTCCCTATCCAGTAGCCCGCGCTGCCGGCGTCTGAAACAGAACGTCACGCCGTTCCGGAGTTTGGCGTTTCCGTTTCCCCGAGATATCTTCCCCGCTGATTTCCCGTCTGGGGAACGCGCACAATCGGAGCCGAAAGAGGAGTTGCTTCCATGTCATCCGCCTACGCCCTGCCCCTGATCATGACCTGCTCGATCGGGTCCCTGCTGGTGGCCTGGCTGCTGGCCCGCTGGGTCCTGCGCCGGGACTGCGGAACCGAGCCGATGCAGGCGATCTCCAACGCCATCAAGGAGGGGGCCGAGGCCTTTCTCCGCAGACAGAACCGCACCATCGGGATGCTGGCCCTGGTTCTGGGCGCGGTCATTTTCGCGCTGTATGGCTTCGTCCGTTCGCACCACGACTTCGACCCGGTGCCCACGGCTCTCCGGCTGGCGGTCTGGACGACTCTCTCCTTCCTGCTTGGCGCCGCCTGCTCGGTCATCGCCGGGTACGTCGGCATGTGGATCTCCATCCGCAGCAACATCCGCACGGCCGCGGCGGCCCGCACCTCGTTGAATGACGCGCTGCGGATCTCGCTGCGCGGCGGCGCGGTGTCCGGCCTGCTGGTGGTGGCCATGTCGCTCTTCGGCGTCGGCGGCCTCTACCTCCTGGTGAGCAAGCTGACCGATGTGCCGGCGGAGAGGATCCCGCTCCTGATCGTGGGCTACGGCTTCGGCGCCTCGTTCGTGGCTCTCTTCGCGCAGCTGGGAGGAGGCATCTACACCAAGGCCGCGGACGTCGGCGCGGACCTGGTCGGAAAGGTCGAGGCCGGGATTCCGGAAGACGATCCCCGCAATCCCGCCGTCATCGCCGATCTGGTCGGCGACAACGTCGGCGACTGCGCGGGCCGCGGCGCGGACCTCTTCGAGTCCACCGCCGCCGAGAACATCGGGGCCATGATCCTCGGCGCGACGCTCGCGGCCACGGCGGAGAAAGCCAATATGCCGTTCGCCATGGGGATCCTGGGCGTCATGCTCTTTCCGCTCGTGGCCCGCGCTTTCGGGCTTCTGGCCTCCATCGTCGGGATCGTCGTGGTCAAGACGCGCGAGGATCAGGATCCGATGCAGGCCTTGAACCGCGGCTACTACGTCGCCGCGGCGCTCGCCATCGCCGGATTCTTCGTGGCCACGAAATGGCTCCTTCAGAACCCGGCCGCCCCCGACGCCTGGTGGAAGTACTTTCTCTGCGGAATGATCGGGGTCCTGACCTCGGTCGCCTTCGTCTACATCACGCAGTACTACACGGAGTACAAGTATCGCCCGGTGCGCGAGATCGCCGAAGCCTCGCAGACCGGCCCGGCTACCAACGCGATCACCGGAATCGCCGTTGGATTCGAGTGCACGCTGGCCGCCGTTGTGGCCATCTCGATCGCGATCCTCTCCTCCTTCAAGATCGGGAGCTGGGCCCTGGAGGGGGGCGGGCTCTTCGGCACCGCGGTCGCCACCATGGGCATGCTCGGGACCGCCGCTTACATCCTGGCCATGGACACGTTCGGCCCGATCACCGACAACGCCGGAGGCATCGTCGAGATGTCGCGTCAGCCGGAAGAGGTTCGAAAGAAGACCGACCGGCTCGACTCGGTCGGGAACACCACCAAGGCCCTCACCAAGGGCTACGCCATCGGCTCCGCGGCGCTGGCGGCTTTTCTTCTGTTCTCGGCGTACCTGGACGAGCTCAAGAACTACGGGGCCGGGCTTTCGGCGGTCAACCTGGCCAAGCCGGAAGTCTTTCTCGGAGGCCTGCTGGGCGCCATGCTGGTCTTCTTCTTTTCCGGGCTCGCCATCAAGGCCGTCGGAAAGGCGGCCTACGTGGTGATCCAGGACGTCCGCGCCCAATTCAAGGAGCATCCCGAAATCATGCAGGGCACTCGCAAGCCCGATTACGGCCGCACCGTCGACATCGTGACGCGCGGAGCGCTCCGGCAGATGATCGCGCCCGGGCTCGTGGCCGTGGGCACTCCGATCGCCGTCGGCCTGATCTTCAAGCTCTTCGGAGTGGGCGCCGAGGCGGTGGCCGCGCTCCTCATGGTCGGAACGATCGGCGGCATCGTGGTGGCGACCTTTCTGAACAATGCCGGCGGAGCCTGGGACAACGCCAAGAAGTACATCGAGACAGGCGCCTATGGAGGCAAGGGCTCCCCCACGCACAAGGCCGCGGTGGTGGGCGACACGATCGGGGATCCCTTCAAGGACACCGCCGGGCCGTCGCTGCACGTGCTCATTAAGCTGCTGGCGACGATCACCCTGGTTTTGGCGCCCTTGTTTATTTGACCGTCGCCTTCGCTACGCATCGGTATCTGCGCGCTTCGCGCGCACCGGCGTCTGGCTCGGCCAAAGGGCCTCGACCAGACGCCTGATCCCGAAGCTCCGCTCCGGCTCCCCGCGGCGCGCGACGTCCTCCCTCGGTTACTTCGGGAGCTTCGCGCGCCGCGGAGCGTCAGTAAGACCCGTCTGAGAGAGTCGAAATATTGCTAAATGAATCGGCACAGGATCTCGTTGGAGACGAGGAAGCCGCGCTCGGTCAGGCGCACTCGGTCAGTAGTGCGCGCGATCCAATTCGCCTCCTCCCAGCGCGCATAGTCGGTGGCAAGCAGATCGTCTCCTTTGGTGCCGACCCACTCGTCGACCTCTCGCGCGTCGACGCCTTCGGAAAGCCGCAGCCCCAGGACGATCCTTTCCCGGGCCTGCTCGTCGGGACCGAGGGGCTGATCGAGAGCCGTCGGCCGCCGGTTTTCGCCGAGCGCGGCGAGATAGGCCGGGATCGCGGAAACGTTGGCCCGCCGGCGCTCCTCCCACAGCTCGTGGGCCGAGACGCCGAGGCCCAGAGTCGGCTGCCTCGTCCAGTACTTCAGGTTGTGGCGCGCAGCCTCCCCCTCGCGGCACCAGTTGGAGATCTCGTAGTGCTGGAAGCCCCGCCGGCCGAGCATCTCCGAGAGATCCAGCCACAGGTCCGCCTGGGCGTCGTCTCCCAGGTAGCGATCGGGATGGCGGGAGCGATCCTCCTCGATCGTCCGGGACTTCTCCGCTTCGAGGAGATAGACCGAGACGTGCAAGGCCCCTGATCCGGCCAGCCGGGCCGCGCTTTCCCGAAACGATTCGGCGGTCTGCTCCGGAAGCCCAAGGATCAAGTCGCCCGATACTCGAAGATCCGAGCGGAGGAGCAGATCCAGAGCGCGCGCCGCGTCGGCCGCGTCGTGGCGGCGCCCGATCGCTGCGAGCTCCCGATCCTGAAACGACTGAACGCCCAGTGAGACACGCGTCGCTCCCGCCGCCTTCCAGGAAGCCACGCGTTCGGACGAGACGTCGTCCGGATTCGCCTCCAGCGTGATCTCCGCGTCGGTCTCGACGGCGAAGTCGCGGCGGAGAGCGTCGAGGAGTCGGGCGATTCCCTCCGGCGGAAGCCAGGAGGGAGTCCCACCCCCCAGGTAGACCGTGTCAAAAGAGCAGCCGTGCGCCTCGCCGCCGGCGATCCCGCTCTCTCGCTCCAGCGCCGAGAGATAAGCTTCGCGCACGGAATCGTCGGTCGTGACCACGAACGCGCAGTAGCCGCAGCGAGACCGGCAAAACGGCAGGTGGACGTACAAGCCGGCGCCGGCGGTCACGGTCTTTCCCGGAAAAAGGTTTCGGCCTCTGCCGCGATCTCCTCTGGAAACGGAAAGACTTTCCGGAAGTTTCCTTCGCGAAAGATCGCAGCCAGGTCTCGATCCGACTCGTCGATCCAGCGCACCGCGGCCCGATATCGGGAGGCGCGGTGCTCATCGCTCGCGGCGAAGGCCTCGGCTCGTTCCTCCAGGCGTCCGGCCGCGCGAGAGTTGCCGAGCGGCTCGGCCAGACCGGCGGCTCGCGGGGGAATCGCCGCCATCTTGAGCCGCGCGCAGGACTCTTCGACGCTCCGGCGCGCCTCCTCCAGGCCCGCCGCCCATTCGCCGTGGTGCACGCGCTCGAAGAAGTCGTCCCCGGCGCCCGGATCGAGCTCCGCGCGAGCCTCGACCATCGTCCGGCGCGCAGCGCCATCGTCCGCCGTCACGATCCCACAGGCGAAGGACGCCCCGGAGGCTGCCACTCGCTGCACCGCTCCATCGAGCAGAGTGGGATCGTCGGTCCAATCCGGAAGGAGCGGAAACAGAACGCCTGCGGGATGCCCGAGCGCCGCCGCTGCCGGCAGGGCCGACGGGACGTCCTGGTCCGGCCGCACCGTCAGCAGGACGACGAAGCTGCGCTCTCCCCGCGCGGGCAAAGCCCCGGCGACCGGATCGAGGAGGTAAACACCTCGTCCGGCAAGGGCAGCGCCTTCCGCCGCGGCCCGATAGGCGACGGCGGCCTCGCCGCCTGGCCCGGCGGGCCCGACCAGAACAGGTCCGAACGGCGCGCGGCGGACTGCCGATCGCCAGGCTTCCGGCTCCGCCGGGTCCGCCGCGGGACCGCGTTTCGCCGCGGTCAGGAACCGGCGCTCGACAGGATCGAACTGGAAGCCGGCAGAGGCCGGGTGCCCGGCGCAGGGCCACAGGCGCGCCACGATGCGCCGCCCGGCGACGTCCTGCTCGCCGGTCCGAACCTGCACCGCCGCCTTCTCTCGAAGTCTCATGCTATCGGGACCGGGCCAAGACCCGGCGGCGCCACCTCGGGGCGCCGTACCGCGCGAAGACATCGACCTCGAAGTTGCACCGCCTCCCGGGGCCCGCCTCTCCCAGCGTCGTCCGGCGGCGCGTCTCGGGAATGACCGCGACGTCGAAGGAACCGGGACGCCGCGCGGCGACGGTCAAGCTCACGCCGTCGATCGCCGCGGATCCCTTGGCCACGACGTATCGGGAGAGGCCGCGCGGAATCGTGAACCGGTAAGTCCAGGAGTTCCCGGCCTCGCGGATCTCCTCGAGCCGGGTCACGGCATCGACGTGGCCGAGCACGAAGTGACCGGACAGCCGATCACCCCACGCCAGGGCGCGCTCGAGGTTCACCCTGTGACCCGCTGCGAGTCCTCCCAGTGTCGAGCGACGGAGCGTCTCCTCCGAGAGGTCGGCCACCAACAGCCGGCCCGGCGAGAGCGCAGTCAAGCACACTCCCGAGACGCACACGCTTTCGCCCCGCCGGAACCTCCCGAATCCCCGGGAGGGTTCCACTTCGAGTCTTGCCCCGCCCCGCCGGGACTCGCGCGCGATGACCCGGCCGACGCCGGTCACGATTCCGGTGAACATCGAAGGCAGTCTATCGGCCTGCGGCGCGCCGCGCGCGGGTCCGGCGCACGCGGCCGGTGATGAAGAGGTCGCGCCCGACGAGCTCGATCTCCATGGCATCGAGCTCCGCCATGTCCTGGAGGCGGAATCCGCGTCCGCCCACGGCGCCCGGAGAGGCCCGGCCTCCCAGGAGGCGCGGGGCGACGAACGCCGCGACGGCATCCACCAGCCTCTCGGCGAAGAACGCCGCAAGCGTCTCCCCGCCTCCTTCCACCATCAGCCCCGTCACGTCCCGGCCGGCAAGCTCCGCGAGCAGGCGTTTCAAGTCGACCTGCCCGGGACGGCTTCCGGGGAGGCTCCAGATCTCCGCGCCGCGGTGCGCGAGCCGCCGGGCGCGCGGATGCGTCGGCCGGACTGCGGTGGCGATGACGCATCCGTTCGGCTGGCGCAGCACACGGGCGCGCTCGGAGATCCGCAGCCGGCCGTCGAGCACGACTCTCCAATGGCGCCCCGGGTTGCGGGAAAGACGCCGCGTCAGGAGCGGGTCGTCGGCCAGGATCGTGCCCGCTCCCACCAGAACCGCGTCGTACTCTTCGCGCAGAAGGAGCGCCCGCCGTCGCGCGGCGGGACCGGTGATCCAGCGGCTCTCTCCCGAGGACGAAGCGATGCGGCCGTCCAGAGTGGCGGCCCATTTTGCCAGCACGAAGGGGCGGCGCTGGGAGATCCAGAGCCGGAACCGCTCGTTCTGCCGCTCGGCCCGCGATCGGCGGGACGCGTCGGCCCAAAGGACCTCGATGCCCGCCCTCGTCAGGCGCGCCAGACCGCGGCCTCGGACCAGCGGGTTGGGATCCCGAGAGGCGACGATCACGCGCCTGATCCCGGCCGCGACGATGCCTTCGGCACAGGGCGGCGTGCGTCCGTGATGCGCGCACGGCTCGAGCGTGACATAGAGATCCGCTCCGCGGGTGGCGCGGCCGGCACGCGCGAGCGCGAGGGCCTCGGCGTGGGGCGTTCCCGCCCGGCGGTGAAAGGCCTCCGCGACCTTCCGGCGGCCGCGCACGACGACGGCGCCGACCATGGGATTGGGAGAGACGCCGTAGCGACCCCCTTCGGCAAGGGCGAGGGCCCGATCCATCCAGGCGAGATCGATCTCAGGATTCAAGATTTAAAATTCAAGATTCAAGATTTCACGAGGGAGCTTCCGAGGCACGGCCGTCACCCAGCAGCGCCTTCGCATACTGCGAGGGGTCGAAGGGAATCAGATCATCGATCGCCTCACCCACGCCGACTGCGACCACGGGAAGCTTCAGCTCCCGGTAGATCGCCAGCACCACTCCTCCCCGCGCGCTGCCGTCGAGCTTGGTCAGGACCACGCCGGTCACCCCCGCGGCCTCGACGAACTTCCGCGCCTGCTCCAGACCGTTGATGCCGGTGGTGGCGTCCAGAACCAGGAGAACCTCGTGAGGAGCCCCGGGCACCTCTCGGGCCGCGACGCGACGCATCTTGGCGAGCTCGTCCATCAGGTTGTGTTTGGTGTGAAGCCGCCCGGCGGTATCGACAAGGAGCGTTTGCACCTTTCGGGCGCGGGCGGCGGCCAGGGCGTCGAACAGGACGGCCGAGGGATCGGCCCCCTCGCGATGCTGAATCACGCCGATGGAAAGCCGCTTGCCCCAGATCGCCAGCTGCTCGATCGCGCCGGCCCGAAAGGTGTCTGCGGCCGCCAGCAGAACCGACCGGCCTTCTCCCGTCTCGCGGGCGGCGATCTTGGCCGCCGTGGTCGTCTTGCCCGACCCGTTGATTCCGACCAGAAAGACCACTCGCGGCGGCGCCACGTCGGCCGGTTTTGCCCGGGGGGCCGAAGCCAGGAGTTTCTCGATCTCTTCAGCGAGCATCCCCCGCAGCTCCTCGAGATCGGCGCGGCCGGTCGCCGACGTGCGCGCGCGCACCGCTTCCGCGAGGGCGCCCGCGGTCTGGGCTCCGACGTCCGCTTCCAGAAGCGTCTCCTCCAGCGACTCGAGCACCGACTCGTCGAAGCCCAGTCCCTTCTTGACCGCCGATCCGAGCTTCTCGAGGATCTCGGTATGGGTCATGAAGAGCCCGCGCCGGATCTTTCCGAAGAATCCGGAGGAAGGCTTCGTATCGCTCACGTCGCCTCCGCTGCGCTTCCGGATCTACGCCTTGCGGCGCACCGGACCGCGGCTCGCCCGGATGCGGGCTCGACCGCGGTCCTGATCCTGAAGCTCCGCTCCGGCTCCCGCGGCCCGAGTCGTTTCGCGGATCCAGTCCGCGAAACTTGGTCGTGCCGCGAAGGGGGAAATGACGAGTAACGAGAGAGATCCTCGGCGAAGCTCAGTTTGGCCCTCGTCTGGAAACGTTGCAGCGTCGGTCGCACAGCGACCGCCTGCGCTGCAAGTCTAGCTTTTCGCCTGAGGCGTGGCGTCCAAAAGCATCTGGGCCTTGGAGCCGGTGTCTCCGCCCGGGTCGAGCTCCACGGCGCGCTCCAGATAGCGCCGGCCGAGGTTGTACTTCTTCATGTTGACCAGCACCAGGCCGAGGCGCAGGTTGGCCGTGGCGTTCTTGGGATCCAGCTTCACGGCCTCCAGGTAATCCTCCGCGGCACCGCTCAGGTCTCCCTTGGATTCGCGGGCGACGCCCCGGCCCAGCCGCGCGGGCGCCGACTTCGCATCGTAGGCGAGCGCAGTGGTAAATTCCTGCTCCGCTCGCTCGAAGTCGCCCTGCCGCTGGCGAAGCCGGCCTCGATTGATCGCGAGCTCCAGCTTGTCCTCCGGAACATCGGAGGCCTCTGCCCAGTGAAAATCCTCCTCCGCTCCCTTGTACTGCTCCGCCTCGGTTCGCGCGATGGCCCGGTGGATTCGGTAGGCGGACTTCTCGGGCGAGAGTTTCACGGCGTGGTCGAGCGCGTCGAGCGACTCCTTGGTTTTTCCCTGGGCCAGCAGCGCCACGCCGAGACCATCATAAAGGTCGGGATTGTGGTTGTCGTACTTGATGACGTCGCGGTAGGCATTCTCCGCGTCGGCGAAGCGCCCGTCGCGCAGAAGAACGGCGGCCATCCGCTCGTTCAACATCATCTCGGCGGAGGTCTTCGTGTGCGAGTTAGAGCTCGAGCAGGCGGCGGCCAGCAGAAAGGCCGCCACAAACCCGAGCAGTGCCAGCCGCGAGGCAATCGGGCCGCTCGATCGGCGGCTCACAGGGCTTCCCGGAGCATCGGCATCTCTTCTTCCACCGGGCGGATCGGAATCGGCGTCAGGGCGCCCTTCTGGTACGCCCTCATGAAGGCGTCCACGATCGAAGGCTCGAAACGAATGCCGGCGAACTGGCGGATCCGATTGACGACAAATTCCATCTCCATGGCTTTCTGGTACGGGCGCGTCGTCGTCATGGCGTCGAAGGTGTCCGCGACGGTCACGATCCGCGCCTGCAGCGGGATTGCCTCTCCCTTGAGCCCTTCGGGATACCCGCCGCCGCTCCACTTCTCGTGATGGTACTTCATCCCCGGGATGACGTCGGCCAGCTGAGGAATGGCGGACATGATGGCCGCTCCCTTGATGGGATGGGTCTTCATCTGCTCGAACTCTTCTTCCGTCAGCGCGGTCGGCTTGCGGATGATGCGGTCGTCGACGCCGATTTTCCCGACGTCGTGGAGGAGCGCCGAGAGGCGCGTGCGTTCCACTTCGTCCGCCGGGAGTCCCAGCTCCTGCGCGATCGCCGCCGAGTAGGTGGCCACGCGCTCGGAGTGACCCCGGGTGTACGGATCCTTCGCGTCGATCGCCTCCGCCAGGGCCCGAATCGAGGAGAGGAAGAGCTCTCTGTTCTCCCGCGCCGCCTTCTGGACGTCGTCGAATGCGATGCGGATCGAAGCGCTCATCCGGTTGAAGCTCTCCGACAGCGCCGCGATCTCCGAGGTGCCCCCGACCTCGACCATCGCGCCATAGGCGCCTTCGCTGATCGCGCGCGTCGAGTCCGCCAGTCGGGAGATCGGATCGGACAAGCGCCGCGCGAAGATCAAGGCCAGCACCAGAGCCCCGATGAGCGAGATCGCGCTCCAGATGAGCGTGTCCCGCACCATCTGGTCCACGGAGGCAAACGCCAGGTCGCGGTCGCGCTCCACCAGGACTCCCCACGAGGGCTGGCCCACGG
>DATFTF010000228.1:0-7574 GCA_035262245.1 Thermoanaerobaculia bacterium | reverse complement strand
GGCCGGGGTTTCCTTTCCTCGGACACCGAGAACGCGCCTCGCGTCGCGGTCATCAACGAGCATTTCGCGAAACACTACTGGCCCAACGCCGATGCTCTCGGCAAGCGCATCCGGCTCGACAACGGGACCGGCGCACCGGTCGAGATCGTCGGCGTGGCGCAGACCATCAAGTATCGCGACACCTTCGATCGGGGAATCGACTTCGCGTACCTGCCGCTCGCCCAGCACCCCGCGGCGCGCATGGTCCTGATGCTCAAGTCGAGCGGCGATCCCTTCGAGCTGCTCCCGCCAGTCAAGGAGATCGTGCGGACTCTCGATCCGAACATGCCGATGCTGGAAACCAGGACTTACGAAGACCTCTACCGGTACGCCGCTGTGGAGGGCCCCGGCATCGCGGTCAAGCTCGTCGGCACTCTCGGAGCGGTCGGGCTCATCCTGGCCATCGCCGGCCTCTACGGCCTGGTGGCCTACAACGTCAGCCGCAGGACGCGCGAGATCGGCATTCGGATGGCCATCGGAGCCCGGCCCGTCGACGTCCTTCGCCTGATGATGGGCAAAGGCCTCGTGCTGGTGGGCACCGGAATCGTCATCGGCCTGGCCATGGGGTTCGCCGTGGAGCGTTTCATGAATTTCATGCTGTTCAACGCGGGCGGCATCGACGCCCTAGTTTACATCGTCGTCGTGCCGCTCATGCTCCTGGTGACCATGCTCGCGGCCTACGTGCCGGCGCGCAAGGCATCGCGGATCGCGCCGACACTGGCGTTGCGCTACGAATAGAGCGAGGCCCGCCCGAAGCAGGCGCCCAGCCGATCTGAGCGGAACCGTCAGCTGCCCTGATCCGAGATCGGACCGGCGGCAAACGCAGCGGTGAGAGCCATGGCCCAGACAATCAGCTGGGCGAGGACTCCGGCCCATCCCTGCTCGTAATCCTGATAGGCATCGGGACGGGCCGAGAGGCCGCTGTGCCGCAGGGTCAGCCGCGTGCCGGCGGAGGAGGGCTCGAGCGTGAGCTCGACGGAATTGGGGAAGTCGGGATAGAGCGAGTTCGACCAGATCATCGAAAGACGCCGGGGCGGATCGATGGTCCGATATTCCCCCGACACCGTGGCCGTCTGTCCGGTCTGCGGATGCCGGAAATCGAGCCGCCAGGAACCGCCGGGCCGCAGATCCACGCTCGCGGCGGTCATCGACCACTCCCCTTTTCCCCACCAGTCCTTGAGGTCTTCGGGCGTCGTGAAGGCGCGGAAGACACGCTCCGGTGCGGCGCGGACCTCGCGAGAGATCTCCAGAATGTCCGGGAAGCCCTGGCCTGGGACCGGCTCAGAAGGTCTCATGGACATTGTTATCGGATCTTCGCGATGCGCCCCTGCGTGGGGAACTTCTGGAACTGCCCGGGATCGTGGCCCGGGACGACCCGATCGGCCGAGCCAGCGAGCTCGATCATCCGCGCCTGATTCTGGATGTTGGCCCGGCGATCGGCCTCGCTGAAGGTGGCGCTCGCCTTGTGCTCGGAGAGGTTGCGATAGAGATAACAGTTGTCCGACGCGAGTACGAAGGGCGGATTGCCGTCGACCCGGATGTACTGGGACGCGAAGGTGTGCCGCGCGCCGGTGTAGGCGCGGATGCCGGGAAGGATCTCGACATCGTCGCCGTCGACCAGACGCAGGCGCCCCACGGTATTGCGCTGCACGAGAACCTTGACGTCTTCCGGATCGATGCCACCATGCTTCCCGCCCGGCTGCCAGGCATCGCCGGTGTAGTAAGCGTATTCCTGCTTCTGGATCCAGACGGTCGCCTTCGGAGAGAGATCGATGCCGCCCATGTGATCCCAGTGGGCATGGCTGATGACGATGTCGGTGACCTCCTCGGGCGAGACGCCGGCGAGCTTCACCGCTTCGTCGGGGCGCAGGTAGTCGGCAGACGGGAATTCCTTCAGCCAGGCTTCGCGGTAATAGCCGCTGTCGAACAGAACGTTGCGCCCTCCGCCGCGGATCAGCCAGACGACCATGGCGATGTCGATCTTCTCGTCTTTGGGGATCGCCGCGTCCATGACCAGATCGGACACCGGAAACTCCCGGATCGTCGCGTAGCGGATCGCCTGAATGGAGTAGACCGGCTGACCTGCGGGTGCCGCGCCGAAGAGAGCGGGCGCGATCAGCAGCGCCGCCGCCGCCCGAAGCGACCGGTGTGTCGGGGAAACCGTCACCCCGTGAACGATATCGAGTCTCCGCCCCCCGGCGCTACCGGCGCAGGAGGCCCGCTTCGCAGGTCCCCTCGATGACCCGATCGCCGTTCTGGTTATCGATCCACGAGTCGATCTCCAGGAGCCGGCGGCCGCGGTCGATCGACCGCACCACGAAGTATGCGGTCAGCGTGTCGCCGACGTGGACCGGGCGCAGGAAGCGGAGAGTCTGCGATTTGTAGACCGCGCCGGTCCCGGGCAAGCGCATGCCGACCATCGTCGACAGAATCGACGCCGACAGCATCCCGTGCAGGATCCGGCGGCCGAATCGCGTCTCTGCCGCGAACGCGTCGTCGACGTGCAGCGGGTTCGCGTCGCCGGTGATCTCGACGAAGCGCCGCACGTCCTCGTCCGTGAACGTCTTGGTGAAGGAGGCCCGCTGCCCGACCTCGAAGTCCTCGATCCGCGCAAAGGAATGAGAGGGGTGGGTCACGTCAGCGTCGCTCCGCGGCTCTCGAGGCACAGCCCGGCCACTCCTCCTCCGAGTACACGACCAGCTCGATCGGGCGCGGCGCCGCGGCTCCGGCGGGAAGGCGCAGGACCGGCTGGGCTTCTTTCTTGAGCGGAGCAAAGCCGCCCGACGCGTACTGGAAATATCGGTAGACCTTGCCGTCGCGCGGATCGGTCCAATCGGCGCACAAGGCGAGCACGATCGCGATCGCGTCGCCCCCTGCCGTGACGTAGCTCGCCACACTCCACTCCTGCCGGGCTCCGCCGGAGGGACTGCGGATGGCGGAGTGGGTCGAGGCGCCGCCGGCGCCTTCTGCGAGACACCAGCCCCAGACCGGCCGGTCGCTGTTCTCCAGAACCTCGACGCGCGCCAGAACCGAGCCCGCGTTGGGCCCGTCGCCTTCGTGCCACGGCCTGTTCACGCCCATGGGAGCTCCGCCGGTCATTTTCGCGCAGTCCGGATCCGCGTCGCCGCCGAGCTCCATCTGCCCGAAACCGAACGACAGCACGCCGCTCGTCTCGGCGCTTGCCGAGAGTATGGGACCTCGCGATTCGGGTCCCGCGTCGTAGAAGAGGTGACGAGCTCTTCGCGCCGGATCGAAGGCGAGCTCGACCAGGGTCACTCTGCGGTCGCTGCCGGGCACCGGCAAGACCACCGTCTCCGGCCCGGTCGCGCGGAATCGGAGGTCGTAGCAGGCGGCCACACCGGCGTCCGACCGCAGATGAACGATCAAGGGCTGCGGCGGAGGCGCTGCAGCGTCGGAAATCGGGAGGCGCGGGAGATCCGCCAGCGCCGCCGGCACCATGGGCGCGGGTCCGGGCTCCGTCCTGGGCGGCGGGACGCGCTCTTGCCCTGCCGCCTCGAAAGCCATGCCGAGGAGCAGTGCCGCCAGAACGGGCCGTTCGCGCAACGCGGTCATTGCGCCATTATCGCCGCGGCTTCCCGCCGGAACCACAAAACGGACCGGGAGCATTATCCTTCTCGCAATCCATGTTCGACTTCTCGGACACCGCGCTCGATCACGAGTTCCCGATTCGAAGGAACTTCGTCTACTTCAACCACGCGGCGCAGGCGGCCTTGCCCCGCAGAGTGGTCGCGGCGATCGGCGCGCATCTGGAGAACGCGCGGGACCGCGGCGCGGTGGACTGGCGCGGCTGGTACGCCGCGATCGACGAAACGCGCGGGAAGGCGGGGAAGTTCTTGGGCGCCGCGGGCCGGGAGATCGCCTTCGTTCCCTCCACTTCGTGGGGCGTCAACCTGATCGCCCAGGCCTACGACTGGAAGCCCGGCGACAGCGTGGTGGGCGACGACATGGAGTTCCCGACCAACCACTACCCCTGGAAGCTCCTTGCCCGACGCGGCGTCGAGTACCGCATCGCCGCCAACCGCGGAGGCCGGATCACCGCAGAGGACATCGTCTCGCGGGTCGACGGATCGACGCGCGTCGTCGCCCTCTCCTGGGTGGCCTTCCACAACGGCTGGGTCTACCCGCTCGACGAAATCGGCCGCTTCTGCCGCGAGCGCGGCATCCTCCTGGTGGTCGACGCGATCCAGGGCCTGGGAGCGCTGCCCATGGACGTTTCGAAGACCCCGGTGGACGTCCTGGTCGCCGATCCGCACAAATGGCTGCTCGGTCCCGAGGCGTCGGCGATCCTCTACGTCGCGGAGCGCGCCCGGGAGAAGCTGCCGCCTCCGTTTCTGGGGTGGTGGAATCTGAAGACGCGCTCCGAGTTTCTCTCGTACGACGGAGACTTCGTCAGCTCGGCGCGCCGCTATGAGCCGGGTTCGCTCCCTGCGGCGCAAATCGCCGGCCTCTCCGCCAGCCTGGACCTTCTCATGGAGGCCGGCATGGAGACGGTGCGCGGCCGGATCCTGAAGGTGGTAGCCGCCCTCCAACGCGGGCTGGAAGAACGCGGCTGGCGCGTGGCGACGCCAGAGCCGGCCTCCTCGGGAATCCTCGCCGCGGTCCCCCCCGGACAGAGCGCATGGGAAATGGCCATGCGCCTGGAGAAGAAGGGTGTCATCGTCGCGGCCCGCGAAAAAGCAGTCCGCTTCTCGCCGCACTTCTTCAACGACGAACAGGAAGCGGCGCGCGTCCTGGATGCGATCGATGCGGAGGCTCCGGCGAGTCTCTGAGAAGAGCCGGCTTCGGGAGGGATCGACGGAGGTCCGCCATGGTTCTTGTGACTTCGGCCATCCTGATCTTTCCGCTCCTCGCGGGTTCCGCCACGCCCGAGCCCATCACCATCTCCCTGGCGCACGACAAGCCGGCCGAGCGCCAGACCAAGGCGCAGCTGGAGCGGCTGCTCGCGACTTACGATCTGTCGCACTGGACCTTCACGCGCACGCTGGCGATCGACGAGGACGCGATCCCGCACAGCCATCCCGTCTTGACGCTCCACACGCGGCATCTCAAGGACGACGACTTGATGGTCTCGACCTACGTCCACGAACAGATGCACTGGTTTCTCTCGCAGCACAAGGAGAAAGCAGACGCGGCTTTCGCCGACCTCATGGCGAAGTACCCGAAGATCCCGGTTGGCTTCCCCGAAGGATCGAACGACGAGCACGGCAACTACGCGCATCTGGCCGTCGTCTACCTCGAGTACCGCGCGGATCGCCAGCTCCTGGGCGAGCTGCGCGCGCGAGAAGTGATGGAATTCTGGAGCCACGACCACTACACATGGATCTATCGGACCGTGCTCGAGCAAGCTCGCGACATCGGGCAGATCCTCCTCAAGCACGGTCTGATGCTCTGACGGCGATGGAGCAAGGCTCACCTTCCCTTCACCACCCGGGGTGGCGGACGCGAGGGGGAAAGCGTGAGGGTTCGGGTGAACACGCTTCCGCCGTACGTGCCGGCAAACAGGATCGCGGGTTGCGCCGGGTCGATCGCCAGGGACAGCGCGAACGGATTGGTCAGTCCTTCGTTGATCGCGGTCCAGGTCGCTCCGCGATCGCGGCTTTGTCCGACGCCGGCATAGGTCGCCGCGTAGAGCGTGCCCGGCGAACGCGGATCGGCCACCAGAGAGCCGACCGGCGCGCCGCCCGGAGCGCCAGCCGCGGTCCATGACGCCGCCGTGTCGGAGCTCGAAAAGACCAGTCCGCCGTCGGTCCCCGCGTACAGCGAACCCGGCCGCAGAGCATCGAGCGCCAGCGCCGTGACGTTCAGCCCCGAAAGCGGACTCGAGGTCGTCGTCCAGGTCGCGCCCGCATCCAGCGATCGAAAGACGCCGAGCGACGTTCCGGCGCAGACGGTGGCGGGCGCGTTGGGATCGACGGCGACTGCGGAGACCAGAATGCCTCCGAGACCGACGGCCGTCCAGGTCGCCCCGCCGTCGGCGGACTTGTAGACTCCTCCGCCCGTGAAGATGCCGGAGCCGAGCTCGACGAGCGCGCTTCCGGCATAGACCGTCGAGGGGGAGCCGGGCACGAGGGCGAGCGCAACGATCGATGCCTGGGAGAGTCCCGCTCCGGCCGTCCACGTCGCTCCCCCATCGGCGCTGACGAAAACTCCGCCGGCTCCTCCGGCGTAGATCCTGGAGCCTCCGGCCGCCACCGCGGAGTACGCGCCGCCGGGCAGGCCCCCGGCAGGCAAAGACCACGCTGTCCCGCCATCAGGGCTGGAGAAAACGGTGTGAGAGGTCGCTGCGTAGACCGCGGCCGGCCGTCCGGAAGCGACGGCCAGCTCGTTGACGACGGCTTCGCGCATTCCGGCGCGGCTCGTCGACCAGGTCGCGCCGCCGTCGGCGGTGCGGGAGACTCCCAGGCCTCCGGCATAGAGGATCGCGGTCGAAGCGGGATCGAGCGCCAGCGCCGCCACAGTCGAAGGTCCCCCGGGCAGCGAGGACCATGTCCCCCCGCCGTTGGAGGTCCGGAACACGAGTGATCCCGACCCGCCATCGACCGACGCATAGGCGACATTGGTCGAAGCCGGCCCCGCGGCGACCGCGCGGACGATTCCGGACGCGAGCCCGTCTCGAACCGACGACCAGGTGATTCCGAAATCGATCGACTTCCAGAGATCGCCGGCCGTCGCTGCGTAGACCGCGGAGGGCGACCCGCCTCCGACCGAGAGTGCGAGAACCGTCGCGGAGGGGAAGTTGCCTGAGGGCGTCCAGGACGCGGCGCCGTCGGGGCTCTTGAAAACGCCGATCCCGGTCCCGGCGTAGAGCGTCGAGGGATTCGCGGAATCGATGGCCAGCGTTTGGACGGCCACCCCCTGCAAACCGAGACTCGAGCTGTTCCACGAGCCGGCGCCGTCTGAGGACTTGAAGACGCCGGACGGCGTGGCCGCGTAGAGCGTGCTCGGCGTGGCGGGGTCGACCGCCAGGTCGGCGATCCCGATGTCGGTCAGGCCGACGTTGGCCGGCGACCACGTCGCCGCACCATCGCTCGAACGGAAGACGCCGGCGGCCGTGCCGGCGTACACATTCGTCGGGTGCGAGGGATCGACGGCGACCGCGGCGACCCGTCTTGCGGGAAGGCCGGCAGACGACAGTCTCCAGTGCGCGCCCGAATCGACACTCTTGTAGACGGACCCTCCCGCGGGGCCCCGGGGCAGCTGAAGCGACGTGCCGGCGTAGATCGTCGAGGGCGTCGTCGGATCGACGGCCAGGGTCTGCACCGCCGCGCCGCTGTCCGGGCCGATGCTCGTCCAGGCCGGACCGGCCGGAGCGGGCCGGCCGTCCGCGCGGAGGATCGCAGCCAGAGCGATCGCAACGAATCCGAGAGCCATTCTCGTCCAGGACGCGGACCTGGCAGCCAGCCGGAGCTCGATCGAAAGTCGTGCAGAAAAGGACATCAGGCGCTACTTGAAGAGCAAGGCAAGGTCGGGGAGTCCAATGGCCAGTGTACGACAGCGGGCAACCGCTACACTTC
>DATFTF010000227.1:0-4390 GCA_035262245.1 Thermoanaerobaculia bacterium | reverse complement strand
CGTCCGGCTGCGGCAAGTCGACGCTGTTGAACATCGTCGCGGGCTTCCTGGCTCCCACGTCCGGCACGGTGTCCATCGACGGCCAGGAGGTCCGCGAACCCGATCCCCGGCGCATCTTCGTCTTCCAGGAGCGCGGCGTCTTTCCGTGGCTGACCGTCGAGGGGAACATCGGCTTCGGACTCGGCCGCCTGCCGCGAGAGGCGCGGCGGGAGCGCGTCGCGCACTACGTCGCCCTGGTGGGCCTGGAGGGGTTCGAGAAGGCCTATCCTCACGAGCTCTCCGGCGGCATGAAGCAGCGGGTGGAAGTCGCGCGGGCCCTGGCCGTCGATCCCGACGTGCTTTACATGGACGAGCCCTTCGGCGCGCTCGATTCGATCACCCGGCTGGTCATGCGTGGGGAGCTGCTGCGTCTGTGGCAGGCGGAGAAGAAGACCGTCCTCTTCGTGACTCACGACATCGAAGAGTCGGTCCAGCTCGCCGACCGGGTGATCGTGCTCGGAGCGCGGCCGGCCCGCGTCCGGCGGATCGTCGAGATCGATCTGCCCCACCCGCGCGACCTCTCCTCCCGCCGCTATCTCGAGCTGCGCGATGGAATCTTCGAAGAGATCGGGCTGGCCCACCGGATCTAGCGATGATTTCTGGGAACGTTGTTCTCGCTGCGAGCCGCCGCGTCGCCGGGACCGTCTCCCTCGTCGGCACGCTCCGTCCCGGCCGCGTCGGGGAAAACCGGGCCGTCGCTGGGCGCTCGTCGCATTCTTGGCTTGGCCGTCGAGTCCTTTCCGCCATGCTCCCGCGTGTCCCCGCGGGGATACCCAGAGCGCAGGGGCGGCTATCCAGCGCCCCATTGAGCAGCAGGGACGAGGTCTCGAGGCTCGAGGTCCATCGAGGATGATCCGCCGCCTGGAACCCGTCCTCTGGCCGCTCGCCGCTGCTAGCGCCCTGGTTCTGGTCTGGGCCCTGGCTGTGCGCTGGACCGGGACGACCGTCTTTCCCTCCCCCGCCGCCGTGGCCCGGGGCCTGGCCGAGCTGGCCAACCACGGGCTCTTGGTCGCCTATATCCGCGACTCGCTCCTGCGCGTGGTCGTGGGTTACGGGGCGGCAGTGGCCCTGGGCGTTCCCGTGGGTATCTATCTCGGATCGCATCCCGGCGCGGCGCGCGCCGTCAATCCCTTGATCCAGCTGCTGCGGCCCATCAGCCCTCTGGCCTGGATTCCGGTGGCGATCGTCCTCTTCGGCATCGCCGACGCCGCCGCGATTTCCCTGATCTTCCTGGCCGCGCTCTTTCCCATCTTGGTCTCCGCCATGAACGGAGTGCGCGGTGTTTCGGACATGTACCGGCACGCCGGCGAGAATTTCGGGCTGTCCCGCGCCGGCCTGCTCACGCGGGTGATCTTTCCGGCGGCCCTTCCGGAGATCCTGACCGGGCTGCGGATCGCGCTGGGCATCGCCTGGATCGTGGTGGTGGCCGCCGAGATGATCGCCGTCAACTCCGGCCTCGGATACCTGGTGATCGACTCGCGCAACGCGGGCAAGCGCTATGACCTGGTCGTGGCGGCCATGCTTCTGATCGGCCTGATCGGACTGGTTCTGAACCTCCTGTTGCAGCGTCTTTCCCGGGCGCGGGCGGTGCGGTGGGGCTTTCGGGAGGAGTCGGCGTGAGGACCCCGCGGCGGATCGCGCTCGCGCTCCTCCTGTGGGTCGTCGGAATCACCGCCGCCCACCTGGCCTGGAACGTCGACTGGGCGGCGGTGTGGAACGACCGCCTGCCGCCGGGCAAACGGAAGCTGAACGTCGCTTACATCCCGGTGACCTGCCACCTGGCCTGCCCGGTCACTGATTTCATCTCCCGCTACTCTCTGGACGGCACGATTTTCATTCCCCGCATGTTCCAGGGCTTTCCGGAGATCAAGGAGGCCCTGATCTCGAACCGCATGCAGGTAGGATTCATGGTGGCTCCCATGGCCATTGCGCTCGCGGCCCAGGGAGTTCCGATCAAGATCGTGTATCTCGGTCACCGGTATGGCAGCGCCGTCGTCGTGCGCAAAGACGGGCCCATCCATTCGGTCCCCGACCTGGCCGGCAAGACGATCGCAATCCCCAGCCGGTTTTCCGACGAGCGCCTCATCGTCTTCCGGGCGCTCGAGCGCAACGGGTTGACCGGGGCGGACGTCCGGATGATCGAGATGGCGCCTCCCGACGTGGCGGGCGCGCTCGCGGCCAGGGCCATCGACGCCTTCTCCATGGGAGAGCCCTACCCTTCGCAGGCCGAGCTCGGCGGGTTCGGCCGTGTCCTCTTTCACGCCCGGGAGTACTGGCCGGACTACATGTCCTGCGTGGTGGTGGTGCGGCAGGACGTCATCGACAGGAGGCCCGAGGCCGTGCAGGTGCTCGTCGACGGCATCGCCCGGTCCGGTTTGTGGCTGGACGAAGGGCGGCCGCACCGTGAGCACGCCGCCGACTTCGTAGCCCGCTACTACTACCGGCAGCGTCCGGAGATTCTCCGCCACGCGCTGACCGAGCCGCTCGACCGCGTCATCTACACGCGGCTCTCGCCGCGCAAGTCCGATTTCGACTTGGTGTGCGACCTCATGATCCGGACCGGCGTGCTCGACCGGAAGATCGCCTTCGAGGACTACATCGATCCGCGGTTTGCCGAAGGCGCCGCCGGGCGGACCGCCTGGAAGTACGAGCCGGGGAGTGGAAAGGCGGAGTGAGATCCGGGGCAGTGTGAAGAGGCGCCGGAAAGCCTGGACGCTCATCGTCCTCGCGATCGCCGCGGGCGCGGGAGTCTGGCTCTACCAGAACGCCTCGATCGAGCGACTGCGCCGCGGCTTCGTTCCCTGGATGCACCGCCTCGAGAGATGGCGCGACGCCATCGAGGAAACACGCCGGAGGCTCCGGCGGCAGGAGCCTTCGCCCTCCGATCCGGCCGGACTCGAGCGGGTCCGGCAGTGGGCCTGGGCCGGTCTCGATCGCATGGCATGGATCGAGTACCGCGTGGAGAAACCCCATCACGAGATTTCCGACCGGCGCGAGTCGACCTGCGGCCGCGTGCGGTTCACGCTCGGGGGATTCCGGCCCGGCGGCGCCCGGGTGGAACGCGCCGCCGACGTGGTCGTCTGCGCCGCATGGGACCCGCGCCGCGATCCGTCTCCGCTGACGGCGACGCCGCAGACGGTTCCGGAGTCGGTGCCGGTTCCCATGGACATATCGGCCACGCTGGACCGGGTGATGCCCGAGCGCGTGAACGCGACTCCGCGATTCCGCGAAGCGACGGCCGAGTCGGGCCTGGGCGCGCCGCGCCACGATCCGCCGCTGCCCCTGACCAACCGGCTGATCGCCGACATCTGGCCCGGCTCGGGCGTGGCGGTCCTCGACTTCGACGGCGACGGCTTCGAGGATCTCTTCGTCGCCGACGGCCGGCGCTCGATCCTCTACCGCAACGACGGGCATGGCCGCTTCACCGACGTGACCGCCGCCGCCCGCCTCGCCGCCGCCGACGGCACGGGAATCGCGGCCACCGGCGTCGCCGCCGGAGACATCGACGGCGACGGCTGTCCGGATCTCTTCGTCACCGATGCCTTCGGGCCGGCGCGCCTCTTCCGCAACCGCTGCGACGGCACCTTCGAGGAGATCACCCGGCAATCGGGCATCGCGCTCACTGGAAACATGCGCTCGGCCGCCTTCGCCGACGTCGACGGCGACGGCGATCTCGATCTCTTCGTCTGCGTGACCGGCGACTACTACAGCCAGATGCCCGATCCGGCCTTCGACGCCAAGGACGGCCGGCCGAATCACCTGTACTTGAACGACGGCCGCGGGCATTTCACCGACGCCACCGCTGCCTGGGGCCTCGCCGGCGAAACGCGGTGGTCCCTCTCCTGCCTGTTCGCCGATTACGACGGCGACGGCCGGACGGATCTTCTGGTCACCAACGACTTCGGCCTGAAGAATCTGTACCACAACGAGGGCGGGCGTTTCGTCGACGTCGCGCGCAAGACCGGGACCCAGGCTCGCGCCTACGGGATGTCCGGCGCGTGGGCCGACTTCGACGGGGACGGCCGGCTCGACCTCTACACCACCGGCACCGACACGCAGTGGTATTTCCTGCACGAGTACCCGTCGCTGCCGATCGGCATCACTGGACGCCTCTTCCTCCCGGTGGCCGTCGCCTGGTGCGAGACGATGGCCAGCGGCGACTCGCTGCTGCTGCAGAAGGCCGACCACGCCTTCCAGGACGCCACCGAGCGTTCCGGCGCGGCGCACGCCGGATGGAACTGGAGCGCGGTCGCGGCCGACTTCGACAACGATTCCTGGCCGGATATCTACGCGACCAACGGAATGTGGGGCGACGGCCGGGGTCACGACCGGGAGCTCGAGTTCTGGTGGG
>DATFTF010000226.1:0-2033 GCA_035262245.1 Thermoanaerobaculia bacterium | reverse complement strand
AGCGGAGGATGGACCTTCGGGCATCGCCGATACCCGGTCGGCGGCCGTCTTGATGCAACGGTATCAGCATCTTTACCGCAACTTTACGGCCCCCCGGGTCTGGAGAGGGGCCGGGCGCGGAAATCCCCAGGCCAGGTCTCGCGATCCCCCCCGCGTCGACGCCCATCCGCCGGCGGTAACCGCGGAGACCGGAATTACACGGTCTCGAGGTAGCGACGGGCGAGGGCCGCGATTTCAGGAAGGAAAATGATTGCGCGGCGCGTGCGTCCTCGTCAATCTGCAAGAAGACGCCGCGCGCCGCGAAGAGTGAATCGGCCGGGGCGTCGGCCTCCCGACGCTCCCTTCAGGATCGGGCGCCGTCGATCAGGCCGTTCTCCGCGCCCCGGCTACCTTGCGGTAGATCCACGTGAGGACCACGGCTCCCAGGAGCGCCACGAGGATCGTGTAGATCATGCCGCCCTGGGAGTTGAATCCGAGCAGGTTCATGATGAAGCCGCCCGCCAGCGCGCCGATGAGCCCGATGATGATGTCCATCAGAAATCCGTGTCCGCCCCCCATGATCTTGCCGGTAAGCCATCCTGCGACCAGGCCGACGATGAGCCACCAAAGGATGTTCATGATTCAACTCCTTCTCTCTGCCGACATCTTGGACATGAGAATCGCAAGCGCTCCCGCGCCGATCGTCTTGACGAGCGTCGGATGCTGGGCGTAGAAGCCCGCAGCCTTGTCCATGATCGACGGGTCCCTGGTGGCTGCCTGCCGAGCGAGGCTCTGGACCGCTTCCGGGCTCACCTCCTGAGCCTGCTGATGGGTGACGGCTCCGCCGCCGAGGGCTCCGGCCAGGCCGCCGAGGCCCAGGGAGCTCAAGAGCTGGGAACCGCCGCCCTGCCCGAGCGAGCCGAGCAGCTGGTTGAGGAGGCCCGCCTTCTGGTCGGGGTTGGATTGTCCGAAGAGTCCGGAGACCATCTGCTCGAAGGGCGGCGTCTGGTCCGACTTGAAAGCGTGGCTCAAGCCGGACGCGAGACTGCTCTTCGGGACCTGGTGTGCCACCTGGTCGTAGGCCGCGTGCACATCGTCGTCCGACGCGCCTCCGCGCGTGAATTGATCGACGATGCTTCCGAGATTGTCCATGAGCGACATGGCGTCCTCCTTCCTTAAACGCGCCTGCAGTTGGACGGCTTCGGCGCCGGTCGGAGGGTTCGAGATCGCCTCGGGTCGCCGGCGCAGGGTTGACACCGTCTTTTCTACTGCATCTACTTCTCTCACAAATCCGCGGTCGCGAGACCTGCACCTTGGGGCTTTCCTTCTGTGACGAGTAGGCGAGGGAACTCGGCCAGGCGAACCGGAAGGAGAGAAGGTCTCTGAGAGAGGCCGGGGCCATAGCTCGCTGCGGGCCAAGCGGTTGCCCGGGAAGAAGAGGCTTCTGGCGATGAGCGGGCGGAAGGCGCTGCGCCTACGGCCTCGGCGGGCGGCCGTTGGCGACCGGGTCGGGATTGTCGGTCGCGCCCCACTGGATGAGCCTGCCAGTGGAGGCGTCGTAGATGTAGTAGCTGCGGGCGTACGACATCGGCACGTGGTGGCCGACGGTGATCCGGCCCGGCACCGAGACGACATAGACCTCGCGATAAAAGTCGTACGCCGGCGACCATCCCATGTCGTACCAGGCGATCGCCTCGCCGTAGGTCATGAAGCGTAGGCTCTCCGCTTCGGGCTTCTCGGCCTTCCGCGCGACCGCTTGTCGGAGCGCGAAGGCCCGAACCTCTTCGGCGTCGCGGTAGGGACCCCCGGTCGCGTGAAGCGCCCGAGGGATCACGTGCTGCTCCGCGGCCTTCGCGGCGGGGGCGGTCTCTTCGTCTTCCCCCGCCGCGTGCACCGTGGCTGGGGCCAGCGCGGGCTGGACCAGCCAGACCAGAGCCGCACAGAAAAGCAGGAAAGGTATCGAAAAGGCCGCGGTCTTTCGCGTTCGGTCGCTCATGGTTCACCCCAGTGGAAGGGAACGGCGTCTTGCGCCGGCACGAAGCGCATCGGAATTC
>DATFTF010000225.1:0-2111 GCA_035262245.1 Thermoanaerobaculia bacterium | reverse complement strand
GCCGTAGGGGCGGGCCTTGCGCCCGCCCGCCTCTCGGAACTCCTGCAAACGGAACGGTTAGGCTTCCCTGCGAAGTCGCGCCTGTTGCCAGTGCGTCGCCGCGAGGAGAGCCGCCACGACGACAGCATCCAGCCAGAGGCGTCCCGTTCTCATCGCCAACGCGTAGTGGAAGCCGGCCGCCCACGCGAGGACGGCCAGAAGGAGGACTCCTCCGGCCATCGCCGTGCGCGAAAGGGCGAAGAGCGCCGCTCCCAGCAACTCGGCGGCCGCCAGCGCGACGCGCGCCGCGTCCGGCTTCCCGAACCGCCCGAAGGCGCCGCGGCCATGGAGGAGAAACAACGCCGCCGCGATCCCGAGGAACGCCGCGACGAGGCCGCGCAGAACGAGCAGCGCGAGGTCGACGCCGCGTGGCCGGGGCAGCCGCGGACCGCTACCGCCCACGGCCGCTCTCGACCAACCGGTGGCTCGCTGAGGCGTCGAGATCGAGCTTGTAAATCTTCTTCAGCTCCGCGATCTGCTTCAGCGACTCCGGCTTGAACGGCGCCTTTCCTTCGAACGTGTGCAGGACGATCCCCTCGAGAAGATCTCCCAGCGTCAGGTCCTTCAGCTCCGCGAAGGCCTTGAGCACCTTGAGCAGCCGTTTCTCCATCCGAACTCCCGTCTGCACCCGCTCGACGACGGGCCCCGCGGCGTCCTTCGCCCCCGTTCTTGAGCTTCCCGGCGCCCTTGGTTTTGTTACCATGGTACCAATATACCAGAGACACGGCGTTCCGGCCAGGCCCTAAACCGCGGCCGTGGGCCGAGTGCCCGGCCGCCCCCCGGAACCCGCCGTCGGTCTCGAGATTCCTCCAATCAGGGCGCCCATCGGATGTCTTGACACGGCCGGGCTATCGCGCCAACATATATAGCTATGACATATATCCGAGGGTTTGACAGGGAACTCAAGAAAGGGAGCACCGAGCTCGCCGTCCTGGCGCTCCTCGAGCATCGGCCCCGGCACGGCTACGAGATCTGCAAGCTGATCGAGGAACGCTCCGACGGCGCGATGCGGTTGAACGTCGCTTCGCTCTATCCCCTGCTCTACCGGCTCGAGGAGCGGGACCTCATCAAGGGCCGCTGGGTCGAGAAGCCGGGCCAGCGCCGGCGCCGCTACTACCGGCTGACGGCGGGCGGCCGCCGGATGCTCGCCGAGAAGCGCAACGTCTGGAGAGAATTCGTCGAGGCCATGAACCGGATCACGGCGGCCAAACATGCCTGAGTGGTCCAGGGAGATCCGCGAGCTTCTCGCCCCGCTGAGCCTTTCCCCCGGGCGCGAGGCGGAGCTCGCAGAGGAGCTCGGCCAGCACCTGGCGGACCGTTACGAGGAGCTGCTGGCGCGAGGCGCGAGCGAAAACGACGCCCGCCGCACGGCCCTGGTTGAGCTCGAGGGTTCGGGGCTTCCGGCCGCTCTCGCCGGGACGCTTCCCGCGGAACACCCCGCTCCGGTCCCGGGCCTTGAGGAGCCCGCGCCGGGACGCTTCGCGGCATCGGTCTGGAGAGATCTGCGGCACGGGACGCGACTGCTTCGCCTCGATCCAGGGTTCGCGCTCGCTGCCATCCTGTCGCTGGCTCTGGGGATCGGCGCCAACACGGCGATCTTCCAGCTCCTCGACGCGGTGGCCCTCCGGCCCCTGCCGGTCCGGGCGCCGGGCCAGCTGGCGGCAGTCAAGTTCGTCGGAGCCCGCGTCCGTTCGGGCAACTTCAGCGCGAGCTACCCGGAGCTGACGAGCTCGATCTGGAAGCGCATCGAAGAGCAGCAGGCCGCGTTCTCCCGGATCGGAGCGTGGAGCTCCGAGCCCCTGAATCTCGCCCCCGGCGGCGACGCCCGCAACGTGGAGGCGCTCTGGGTCAGCGGCGGTTTCTTCGCCACGCTGGGAGTCGAGCCGGCCGCCGGACGCCTGCTTTCGCCTGACGACGACCGTCCCGGGTGCGGATCGGCGGGAGTGGTCGTCAGCGACGGCTTCTGGCGGCGCGAGCTCGGCGGCCGCGCCTCCGCCCTCGGCACGCGCTTGACCGTCGAGGGACATCCCTTCGAGGTCATCGGCGTCACTCCTCCGTCGTTCTTCGGCGCC
>DATFTF010000224.1:0-15218 GCA_035262245.1 Thermoanaerobaculia bacterium | reverse complement strand
AACGTACGCTACACCGAGGCGCTGGTGGTGGATGTGCATAAGGCGGATGCCGCGGCCAAGCTCGGCATGAGCGCCGAGGCCGGGCTCGAAAAAACGCCCGGGGCGAAGCCGGCCGGCGTCCTCACGCGCACGATCACTTCGACCGTCGAGGTCGCGTCCGTGGACTCCAAGGCTCCTTCGATCACGGTGCGGGAAGCCGACGGCAACACGGTCTCTTTCCGCGTCCGGGATCCCAAGAAACTGGAAGGCGTGAATCCGGGCGACAAGCTCGTGGTCACCTACAAGGAGGCCGTCGCCGTCTCCGTCACGGCGCCGCCGGCGAAATGACCCCGCTGGCGCGAGCCCGGCGGTGGGGCGGCGGTCTGCTTCTGGCGGCCGCCGCCGCCGCGTGCTCCTCACAGCCGAAATCGGCGGCGCCCCAGATCCCGACCGGCGGTGAACCCGCTTCGCTCAGCTTGCTCGTCGGCCGGTGGGAGGGCACGTACACGAATCCGGGCAACGGCCGCACCGGCACGATCGTTCTCGAGTTCTTCTCCGGGGGGAAGGAAGCGCACGGTGACATCCTCATGCTTCCGCCCGGCTCTCTGCAGCAGAAACCCTCTCCCGAGGAAGACCTGCGATCCATGCCGCAGGTTCTGGAGATCAACTTCATCGACGCCGGCACGGGAGGCCGGGTCTCGGGCACGGTCGGCCCCTACGAGGACCCGGAAGCCCAATGCCATGCGAGGACGGAGTTTTCCGGCGTCGTGAAGGCCGGCACCATCGACGGCACTTTCACGACGCAGTGTGTAGACGGAAACGCTCCTGCCACCGGGGGCACCTGGGCCGTTGCGCGCAAGAAGTAGCCCGCTGAGTGCAGAGGGGGTAGAGAAATCCGGAGATGAGGGCTCGAGCGCTCCCGCGCGGCCTGCTCTTGCTCCTCCTAGGGCTTCCTGCCGGCGCTCTTCGCGCTCAGGATCTCGACCCGCGTGCCTACGCGGTCACTCCCCAGGGCACCAACATCGCCATTTTCGTCTACAGCCGCCTGACGGGCGACGTTCTCTTCGATCCGTCCTTGCCGATCACCAACGTCAGCGCTTCCTTCGACAGCTTCGCGCTGGGCTACTACCGCTCGATCGATTTCTTCGGACGATCGGCCAATGTCCGGATCGCCCTCCCTTACGCGTTCGGGCACATGAGTGGCCAGGTCCAGGAGCGCGCCGGCAGCATCTACCGGTCGGGCTTGAGCGACACGCGCATGCAGATGTCGGTGAACCTTCTGGGCGGTCCGACGGTGAGTTTGCAAGACTTTCCGCGGCGGCGCCCGACCACCAACGTCTTCGCGAGCTTCACGGTCTCCGCTCCCACCGGCCAGTACTCTCCGGACAAGCTCATCAACATCGGGACCAACCGCTGGGCCTTCAAGCCGGAGCTCGCTCTTGCCGAGCCCCTCGGCAAGTGGACGCTCGAAGGGTATGCGGGCGCCTGGTTCTTTACCACCAACCATGAGTTCTACCGGGGGACGAGCGTCCGGTCCCAGGACCCCATGCTGGGCGCTCAGGGCCACGTGAGTTACACGTTTCGGCCGGGCCTCTGGGCGGGGCTCGACGGGACTTACTACCGGGGAGGAGCCACGACCGTGGACGGGGTCTTCAAGAACGACCAGCAGAACGCCTCGCGCGTGGGCGTGGTGGGCTCGTGGGCCTTCGCGCCGAGGCACGCTCTCAAGTTCCAGTACACCCGGACGAGCTCGGTCCGCGTCGGGGGTAAGTTCAACATTCTCTCGTTCGGATACACCTTCACCTGGTTCGATAAGAAAGGGCCGCGATGAAAGCCTCGAGGGAATTCCGTGTCACGCTCATCCTTGCTGCGCTGATCTTGGGCACCGCCGGCGCTCGGGGAGAGGCGCCCGCCAAGCCCTGTCACATCGGCCTGGCGCTCGGCGGCGGCGGCGCCCGCGGCGCGTCGCACATCGGCGTGCTGAAAGTTCTCGAGGAGCTGCGCATCCCGATCGACTGCATCGCTGGGACGTCGATGGGCTCGGTCGTCGGCGGCCTGTACGCGGCCGGCTATAGCCCGGAAGAGCTTCAGAAGATCGTCGGCAGCATCGACTGGGAGCACATCTTCAGCGACGCTCCTCCGCGCAGGAAGCGGTCGTTCCGGCGTAAGGAGGACGATTTTCTCTACGCCCTGGGGCTCGAAATGGGGATCAAGGGAGGGTTGACCGTACCTTCGGGTCTGGTCGCCGGCCGCAAGCTCGGCTTCGTTCTCCAGTCTACGGCCCTGCCGGCCGCGGGGATCCACGACTTCGACCGGCTCCCGATTCCGTTCCGGGCCGTCGCCGCCGACGTCCAGACCGGCGAGGCGGTCGTCCTCGGGAAAGGAAATCTCGCCACCGCGATTCGGGCCAGCATGGCCATTCCGGTGGTCTTCACCCCGGTCGAGCTCGACGGCCGTCTCCTGATCGACGGCGGCAACGCGCAGAACCTGCCGGTTCAGACCACGCGGGCCATGGGCGCGGACGTCGTGATCGCGGTCGACGTGGGGTCCTCCGGCGAGATCCCCAAGGAGAAACCGAAGACCGCGACCGACATCCTGAGCCGCCTGATCGACATTCCGCTCCTGCAGAACACCGTGGCTTCCCGCAAGCTCGCCGACGTGGTCATCATTCCGGACTTGAAGGGCATCGGCACGGGAGACTTCCTTCGGGCCGGAGAGACGGTTCCGCGCGGTGAGGCGGCGGCGCGCGCGAAATTGAGCGAGCTCGAGAAATGGTCGGTCTCGCCGGAGCGGTATCAGGCTTGGCGGGCGGCCTACCGCACGCCTCTGCCTCCGCCGCCGGCCATCCGGTCGGTCAAGGTCGCACCCCTTCCGAACCTCGATTCGCGCCGCATCGAGCACTTCGTAGAGAGCAAACCGGGGCCCCTCGACCTGACGAAGCTCGACGGGGACCTCGAGCGCCTATACGGAACCGGCCTCTTCGAGAACGTGCAATTCGATCTGGAAGGAACCGGGCCCGAGCGAGATCTGGTCATCCAGCCCACTCCCAAGTCCTGGGGACCGACGTACCTGAGGACGGGTCTCAATTTCTCGGGCGATCTCCAGGGGGATACGAAGTTCGGAATCCTGGCACTGGTCGACGCGACGGAGATGAACCGCGTCGGCGCCGAATGGAAGACCGCCCTCCAGTTCGGCACCGAACCGTCCATCAATTCTCAGTTCTACCAGCCTCTTGGCTACACCAGCGACGCCTTCGCCGCGCCGCGCATCGCAGCGTCTCAGGAACAGGTGGACGTTTTCGCCGCCACGAGCAATCAGCGCATCGCGAGCTACCGCGTGCGCCGAACACATGTCGGACTCGATCTCGGTTACGACTTCGGATCATTCGTCGAGGTTCGGGGCGGGGTCGACTGGGGGAGAGTCAAGTCGGTTCTCCGGACGGGGCTGCCGCAGTTTCCCGGCGTCGACACGGCGACCGGGGCCTTCACCGGCCGGATCCGCGTCGATCAGCTGGACAGCGCGGTCATCCCCAAGGACGGCTATTTCGCCGACATCGACTGGCGCGGAGAACGGACGAGTCTCGGGGCTCCCTCCAACTACGACCGACTCGAGAGCTCGATCCTCGGTGCGAAGACCTTCGGTCCGGTTATAGCGACCTTGCGTGCAAAATGGGGAGATCCGATCGGGACTACGGTGCCTTATTACGATGAATTCCGATTGGGCGGTCTCTTCAACCTGTCGGGATACGCCAACGACCAGCTCGTCGGGTCTTCCTACGGCCTCATCGAAGGGATCTTCTACTACCGGCTCTCCAAGGGTGGAGCGATTCTCGGTCCCTTGTACCTCGGAGCCTCCGGGGAGGGGGGCAACACCTGGAATGGGGAAGCGCGCACGTTTTCGAACCTCAAGGGGGCGGGCTCGGTGTTCCTGGCGGCGGAGACCCTGCTGGGCCCCTTCTATTTCGCCTACGGGTTCGCGGGCTCCAAGCACACGTCGTTCTATGTCCTTCTCAGCCAGAACTTCTGAGGATGGAGGCCGAGGCTCTATGAACGAAGGTGCTATCTCGCGCCGGCCGGCGGCCTGTTAACGTCCATTCAGGAGGAAGTTCCATGAGCAGGCTGATCAAGTGTTTGCTGCCAATTGTCATCGCGCTGCTTCTTCTTCCGTCGACGAGCCGCGCGGACGACCTCTCGAACCAGGACCTGATTCTCTGCACTGCCGCGAGCGTGATGCTTTGCCAGGACGACGGAGACTGCGTGGCCGACCTTCCCTGGAACCTCAACATCCCGCAGTTCATCCAGGTGAACGTCAAGGACAAGACCCTCTCGACGACGAAGGCGAGCGGCGAGAACCGCTCGACCCCGATCCGCAATTTCCTGCGGGAGGACGGCCAGATCTTCCTCCAGGGAGTCGAGGCCGGCCGCGCGTTCAGTTTCGTGATCAACGAGCAGACCGGCCTGATGGTAGTGGCCGTGGCCAGAGCCGGAAAGGTCGTCTCGGTCTTCGGCGCCTGCACGCCGCTGGCCCAGGCCCGCTGACGTAGACTCGCGTTTCTGGGTAGCACAGGAGGTCTTCCATGAAACGAGCATTCGGAATCGTGATCGCGCTCGCGCTTTGCGTCTCGGTCTCGAGCCATGCGCAGACGTCCTCGCAGAAGACGCTGGCGGCTTCGATCAACGTGTCGGTCTTCCCCGGCCAGGGTCAGTCCGCTAGCGCGCAATCCAAGGACGAGGCGGATTGCTACCAGTGGGCGGTCAAGAACACCGGCTCGGATCCGTTCCAGCTCCAGAAGCAGGCCCAGGCCAATGCCCAGGCGTCCGCTGCGAACGCGCAGTCGACGCAGGGCTCTGCCGTCCGCGGCGCGGCCGGAGGAGCCGCGGCGGGCGCGCTCATCGGAGGCATAGCCGGCGACGCCGGCCAGGGCGCTGCGATCGGCGCCGCCACCGGGGCGCTGGTCAACCGCCGCAGGGCCCGCAAGGCGCAGGAAGCGAACGAGGCAAACATCCAGTCCGCCCAGCAGGCGACCGGGGAGCAGATGACCAACTTCAAGAAGGCTTTCAGCGCCTGTCTGGAGGCCAAGAAGTACATCGTCAAGTACTGATTTCTCCGATAGGCCCGGCCGGCTCATGGCGGGGACTGTGAGCCGGCCGCGTTCCCGTCAAGACGCGTTCTCCCCATTTCCCCCACTGCCCCCAGGGACAGCGCCCATCCGGGCGGTCCGCGATAGGCTTCTCTTCCAGGTTTGTCGAGTCGAGGTCTGTCGAGGGCTTTCGAAGGATGATGCTCTTGCTCATCGGAGCGGCTCTCGCCCCTGCCCGCGCACCCGCCGCCGGCTAGGCGCCCATGGACCGGTTCAAACTCTGGCGGGCACTGAGCATCTGGATTCCTGCGCTCGTCGTGGCCGCCTCGGTCACTGTCGCCGAGACTCCCGCAAACGGAGTGGTTCGCTGGCGCGTCCTGCTCCTCGAGGACTCGGATCCCTTCCTTTCCGACGCCTTGCGAATCGACCAGGCCTTCCGAGCCGCGCTGCTCGAGGGGTCGGATCGGCCGATTGATCTGATCCGGGAGTGGTCGGGCGGCGACCGAGCCCCGTACTTTGAGTCGGAGAAGGAGCGCACCGCGTTCCTGCGCCGTAAGTACCGCCGCTTCTCGGTTGATCTGGTCGTGGCGCTGGACGAAACGGGCTTTGACTTCGCAGAGCGTCACCGCGACGAGCTTTGGCCGGAGACACCGCTGGTCTTCTGCGGCCTCTCGGAGGCCGACTCGCGTCTGCACTCCCGCCCGGAGCGCTCGGCCGGCGTGGCCCTGGCCGACGACGTCGCCGGCACGATCGAGCTTGCCCTCGCCCTTCAGCCCGAGGGGCGGCGGCTCGTCGTCATCGACGGGAGAGACGGTTCGGACCCCGGGATCCGGTCCCGCGTTCGGGAAGCTCTCGGCCGGATTCAGAAACGCCTGGACACGGATTTTCTCGCCGCCGAACCGCTCAGCGCGCTCTTGGCGTCCGTGCGCCATGTCCCGAAGACGTCCATCGTTCTTTACGCGGTCTCCGATCGCGACTCCGCGCGGCTGGCACAGCGGACACGCGATCTCGTCAAACGCGTCTCCGACGCGTCGGCGGCGCCCCTTTATGCGCTGCGCGAATCGCGCGTGGGGCAGGGCGCGGCGGGAGGTGTTTCATCGAGCCTTGAAGAGCACGGCCGGGAGGCCGCCCTTCTGGCGCTTCGGATCCTGGCCGGACAGAAGCCGGAAGCCATGCCGATCCGGGTCACCCGGCCGGCCGTCCGGGCGGACTGGGTGCAGCTGCGTCGGTGGGGATTCGATGGGTCGCGCCTTCCGCCGGAGACGGATCTGCGCAACGTCCGGCCGAATCTCTGGCAGTCCCACCGGTGGCAGGTGATCATGGCGGTGATCGCCTTCGCCGGTCTGACCGCCGTGATTCTCGGTCTGCTGCTGTGGAGAGCCGAACGCCGGGGCTCGGAGGAGCGGCTGCGCAAGCGTCTGGCCTTCGAGCGGCTCCTCTCGGAGATCTCCGCCTCCGTCATGGACGTTTCACAGGAGAGCGTTCACGACGAGATCGAGGGCGCGTTGGCGAGAGTGATCGACGACCTGCAGCTCGATCGTTGCGCGCTGTTCGTCCTTCGTCCCGGCCAGAGCCAGGCGAGCATCTCGCACGTCGCCCGGGCGCGCGGGATGCGGGAGCCCGAGATCGGTTTCGGGGGAGAGATCCTTCCGCGACTTCTCGACGCGCTGCGGGAGGGAACCGCGGTCGAAGTCGATTCCGCGGGCCAGCCGCGAACGCCGGGCTCCTCCTCCAAGGACCGGGACCAGGCACTCCTGATCGTTCCGATCTCCAAAGCCGGCGACGCCGTTTCAGGCCTCCTCCTGCAGGCGGGCGGTGGCAGCCGGCCGTGGCCTGCCGACGCCGTTCCCCGGATGCTGCTCGTCGGCCAGATTCTGCTGTCGGCGGTCACCCGGCGCAGCGCGGAGACATCGCTGCGTGCGAGCGAGGAGAAATACCGTACCGTGGTCGACACGCAGTCCGATCTGATCTGCCGGTATCTCCCCGACACGACGCTGACCTTCGTGAACGAGGCGTATTGCCGCTACTTCGGCCTCGCCCGCGACGAGTTGATCGGCCGCCGGTTCCTCGATCTCGTCCCGGAGCGGACCCGCAGCACGGTCCGCCGGCGGGTCCGATCGCTGCTTCAGAACCCTCGGGTCGAGATCGACGAGCACGAAACGCTCCGCCCGGACGGATCGGTGGGCTGGATCCAGTGGAGCGAATCCGCCATCTTTGGGCGCGACGGTCGCATCGTCGAGCTGCAGGGGATCGGGAGGGACATCACCGACCGCAAGCGCGCTCAGGAGGCCGAGGACAGACTGGAGAATGCGGCGCGGCTGACCGTGCTCGGCGAGCTGGCGACCTCGATCGCCCACGAGATACGGCAGCCGCTCGGCGCGATTCTTGCCAATACAGAAGCCGCGGAGATCCTCTTGGAATCCGGGCTCCAGGGCGAGGATCAGCTCCAGGAGATCCGGACGATTCTCTCGGACATCCATCGAGAGGATCTGCGCGCCAGCCAGGTGATTCAACATATTCGGTCCCTGATGCAGCACCGCCCCGCGCAGATGGAGCCTCTCGACCTGAACACGGTGGTCCGGGACGTGCTGCAATTCGTGGGACCCGATGCGCGGGAGCGCCGCGTCGACATCGACCTGGACCTCTCCCAACCCATCCCCTCCGTCTATGGGGACCAGGTCCAGCTCCAACAGGTGCTGTTGAACCTCGTCATCAACGGCATGGACGCCATGTCCGAGATTCCCGACCCCCTGCGAAGACTCCGAATTCGGACGTCCAGCGACGGCAAAGAAGTCGTCATGGAGGTGATCGACGGGGGGCACGGGATCGCCCCCGATGTACTTCCCCGTTTATTTCAGTCCTTTGTAACCACGCGTCGGGACGGTCTGGGCCTGGGACTTTCCCTTTCCCGCTCGATCATCGAGTCCCATGGAGGTACGATAACGGCTGAAAACAACCCCAGTCGGGGAGCGACGTTCCGCTGCCTCCTCCCCGCGCTGGCGGAGACGAGGACAGCGGACCAGGCCCCGGGAGGTACGGATGACCTCAGAGAAGCCCGTCATACGGGTCGTGGATGACGATCAGGGGTTCCGCGTGGCCCTCTGCCGCCTCCTGCGCGCGGAGGGCTTCGAGATTCGGGAATACGCTTCCGCGGGAGCATTCCTGCTGGGCGATGAGGAGGACACACCGGGGTGCGTCCTTCTGGACATGCGGATGCCCGGCCCGAGCGGGCTCGATCTCCAGGAGGCTCTGGCCAAGCGTGAGCGGAGCCTTCCGATCATCTTCCTGACTGCCTATGGGGATGTCCGCATGAGCGTCCGCGCGATGAAGGCCGGCGCCCTGGATTTCTTGCCGAAGCCGGTCAAGCGCGAGGCGTTGCTGGCGACCGTGCGCGCCGCGCTGGCTCGCGACGAGGAGAAGAGAGCGGCTCGCGAGAAGCTCCTCACGCTCCGCGCCCGGTACGAGACGTTGAGCCCCCGGGAGCGCGAGGTGCTCCAGCACGTCGTGGCCGGACGGCTCAACAAACAGATCGCCTCGGCCATCGGCGCCGCGGAGCGAACGGTCAAGGCTCATCGGGCCCGGGTCATGGCGAAGATGCAGGCGGGCAGCGTGGCCGAGCTGGTCCGCGCCGTCGACCAGCTGGCGCCATCTCTCGGCGCGGTGAACGATGTGCGGACAGAGCCCGCCCGGCAACGAGCCGCCGCTCCCTAGACGAGCCTCAGCCGGGACTCGCCCGAAGGGGCAGTCCCGGCAGCGCCCAAGGGCCATCCCCGTTTTCGGAATTTGGAACAGGATTTGCGAGGCGGGATTCGGTGCGAACTGACGGGATCGTGGTCGTCGAAGACGATCCAGCAATGAGCGAAGCGCTGCGCAGGTTGCTGAGCGTGGCGGGGTTTTCCGTGTCCGGCTTTCACTCGGCGGAGGCTCTGCTCGATTCGGGGATGGCCAGGGACCCGGCGTGCCTCGTCATCGACATTCACCTCCCGGGAATCTCCGGCTTCGAGCTCCGCCGGCGGCTCCTCGATTCCGGTTCGCGCGCCAAAGTCATCTTCATAACCGCCCATGAGGACGAGCTGATCCGAGCCGAGGCGGTCCGCTCGGGAGCGGAGGCTTTCTTCACCAAGCCCTTTCCGGGACGCAAGCTGATCGAGGCCCTACGCACGGCGCTTGCGCCGGATCAGTACGAAGCGGTGCCCTAGAGGCGCCCGGACGCGCAGGCCCAGAGGGACGCCAGCCCCGTCCGCAGGCGGAACGGACCCTCACCAAGGTTCAATTACTTCGGCCCTGCTCCCGGGAAACAATGCCCGCTGGCGCCGGGATTTATGAGAAGCCCGGGTGAGAGACCTGGCGCCGGGACACGGGTTCTGGGCTCGTGGACCGCGACACGGATTGAAATGAGGAGGCCTTATGAAACGCGCGATCCTGGTCATCCTTTCTCTGGCCGCGGCAGTGGCCTGTTCCACCCTGTCGACGAACGCGGACTACGATCCCGGCACGGACTTCTCGCGATACAAGACCTGGGACTACAAGGACGACGGATCCATCAACAACGAGATCCTTCAGAGGAGGATCGTGAGCGCCATCGATACCGAGCTCTCGAAGAAGGGAATGACCCGGACCTCGCAGAACCCCGATCTTTGGATCGCCGCGCATGGACGGCTTTCCAAACAGACCCAGATCCACACCTACGATACGGGGTGGGGATACGGATACGGATACTGGCATGGAGGCGGCATGTCCACCTCGACGGTGACGGAAGTCCCGGTCGGAACTCTGATCGTCGACCTCGTCGACTCAAGCAAGAAGGAGCTCGTTTGGAGGGGAACGGCGTCGGACACCCTCAATCCTGAAAACAGCCCCGAGAAAAAGGAGGCGAATCTGCGGGCGGCGATCGCAAAAATGTTCGAAACCTATCCTCCCGCCAAGAAAGCTTCCTGACGGCCGCCGTCGACCGCCGGGTTTCTCATGGCCTGGAGGAACCCGGCTTCTGACTCTTCCGGACAAGCGGATTTGAAGATACTCCGCCGGACGTGAGGGCCCCACTCTCGCTCCGAGCGCCCTGCGGCGGGCGATAAAATGGCGCCGTGAAGGGACAGCAACGAAGTCGGTCCTTCGAGAAGGAGCGGCGTTGAGCACGGTCGCGAGGCGGCCTTCGGCGCTTCGGGTCGCCGAGATCGCCGCGTGGACGGTCGGCCTCGCGCTTCTCGCGCTGTACGGCGGCTTACGGATCCGGCACACAACGGCCGCCCGCCGCGAGGTGCGGGAGTTCAAGGAGGCCAAGGCGTTGGATCGCGGCAAGACACTCGAGCAGGGCAAGGCGTTCGGAGACGCCCGGACGCTCTCCTGGGGCGCGCCGAATCTGAGCCTGTGGTCCCCGGAGAGGGTCCGCGCGTGGCATCAGAACCTGGCCGCTGCGGCGCCCGCTGCCGTCGCCGTTCTCCGGATCCCGAAGATCGGGCTCGAAGTCCCCGTTCTGGAGGGCACCGACGACGCAAGCCTCGACAGCGGCGTCGGCCACATCGAGGGGACCGCGAGCCCGGGCGCGCCCGGCAATGTGGGGATCGCGGGGCACCGGGACGGCTTCTTTCGGGGATTGAAGGACGTGTCGCCCGGAGACGCCATCGAGGTCGAGACCCGAACCCGGACCTATCGATACGTGGTCAACGATCTCGTCGTGGTCGACCCCCAGGATGTCTGGGTGCTCGACCAGACCTCCTCCGAACGCCTGACCCTGGTCACCTGCTTTCCCTTCTACTACACGGGCTCCGCGCCGCGGCGCTTCATCGTTCAGGCGCAGGAGACGGCGGCGCGATAGAGTCCCAAGGACCGGGTTCCCCTGCACCAAAGTCTCGCTTTCCGGGACTTCTGGGCGGGGATAGCCTCGGGATAGAGTAGGGTTTTTAGTAGAGGAGGAAGCACGATGCGAGCAACCAAGGGAGTGATATTGGCCCTGGTCTCATGCGTCTCACTGCTGCTCGCCGGTGCAGCGGTGGCGCAGGAGAAGACCACAAAGACGGAGATGCGCAGTTTCGAAGTTCTCTCCGTCGATGGAAACAAGGTGGTCGTAAAAACGGATCGGGGCACTCGGGAGTTGACCGTCCCGCCCGATTGGAAGATCACCATGGACGGAAAGGAGATTGGCGTCGCTGACTTGAAGCCCGGCATGAAGGGAACGGCAGAAGTCACGACCACGACCACGAGCACGCCGGTCACGGTGACCGAGGTCAGGAACGCGGACGTTCTGGCGGTCCAGGGCAATACCATCATCGTCCGCAACGAGGCCGGCCAGGCCAAGAAGTACACGGTGCAGGATGTCAAGGATCGCAACGTCACGATCATGAAGGACGGCCAGCCGATCGACCTGAGCCAGCTCCGCGTGGGCGACAAGCTCACTGCGACGATCATCACCAAGCAGCCGCCGAAGGTCGTGAGCTCGACGGCGCTCAAGGCGAACGTCAACGCTCCGGCCCCCGCGCCGGCCCCTGCTCCGGCAGCCTCCGCACCTGCGCCTGCTCCGGCGCCCGCTGCCGCCGCGGCGCCCGCTCCGGCGGCCTCGTCCGGGAAGAAGAAGCTCCCCAAGACGGGCAGCGATCTTCCGATGCTGGCCTGGCTGGCCAGTCTGTCGCTGGCGGCCGGATTCGGTCTGACGGTTCGCCGCGTTCGCAAAGCCAGCTAGTCCAGGTCATGGTTCTCTTCCGCCGCGGGCGACTCGCCCGCGGCGGTTCTTTCTCTCACCGGCTCCCGGCGTGAACATCGCGGGCATCCGCGGATCCTCGATCCCGGGTTTCGAGCGAGCCGCTATAGAATTCGGAATTCGGGAGTCTCTCCTGACACGACGAATGCCGCCCGAGCGACAGTCCGCTGCGCCCGCCCAGGAAGCCCGTCTCTCGCCGCTAAATTCTCCCGTCCTCCAATCGGCAGTCGCCGCCCTTGCGGTCTCGGCGCTCTATCTCGCCGGGATGAAGATCGGATCGGCGCTGACTGCCGCCGGAACGCCGATCTCGACGCTCTGGCCCCCGAATGCCCTTCTGATGGCGGCCCTTCTGGTCGCGCCCCGCCGGCTCTGGCCTCTCTTCCTGGCGGTTCTCTTACCGGTCCATGTTCTCTTCCAGACGCATCTGGGGTTGCCGCTCGGAGCGTCGCTGGGCTGGTTCCTCGGCAATACCGGCGAAGCCTTGATCGGCGCGGCGCTTCTCCGCGCGACCAGCCGAGGAGAGCCCATGCTCGGAACGACGCGGGGCGTCGTCCGGTTCGTCCTGCTCGGAGCACTGCTCGCCCCGATCGTGACGTCGTTCTGGGATGCCGCGGTGGTGCTCGCCACGGGGCTGGGGTCCGGCTACTGGAATCTCTTCGCCACCCGGCTCCTCTCCAACGTCATCGCGATTCTGCTGTTCGTTCCTCCAGTCGTCCTGGCGTTCGATGGAAGCCTGCGCCGGATGCGTCGGGCTTCGCCGCGTCGCTGGCTGGAGGCTGCCGCGCTCGGGACGGCGGCCGTGCTGTGCTGCCTCTTCTTGGACCTCGGTCCGATAGCTCCCCATGTCTTCGTGCTCGAGATCTATGCTCAACTGCCCCTCTTCGTCTGGGCCGCGCTGCGATTCGGGCCGTTTGAGTCGAGCCTGGCGGTCCTGACCGTTACCCTTCTCGAGGTCTGGCTCTCGGTCCACGGGCACGGTCTCTTCGCCGCCGGTTCCGCGGCGCAGAATGCCCTCTCGCTGCAGACGTACTCGGCCTTGATCGCGATTCCGCTCCTCTTCTTCGCGGTTACGGTCGAGGAGCGCCGGCGCGCCGACAAAGAGCTTCGCCGCAACCAGGAAGCCCTGGCGGAGGCGGAAAAGATCGGAAGCCTCGCCCGGAGCGCCGCGAGAATGGTGAACTGGACCTTGGACGTCCCGAGCGGAGCGATCTTCGCGGAGCCAGCGCTTCCCTCGCTCCTCGGCTTCGAGTTCGATCCGAATCGAACCTCGATCGATTTCTGGCTGAGCCGGATCTCGGAGCCGGATCGGCCGCAGATCAAGGCGTTCATGGACACCATCCTGCGGCCGCAGGCTCTCTCCGCCGGCCAGGACGACGGTCCGGTCCATGAGCTGGAATACCGTGTCCATCACGCCGACGGTTCGCTCCGGTGGTTTCATACGCGGCTGACGGTCGAGCGAGGGCCGGACCGATCGCCCCGGCGGGTCATCGGCACCGCGATGGACGTGACTCAGCGCAAGACGGCCGAGCTCGAAGCGCAGGAACAGCGTCGCGAGCTGACCCACTTGGCGCGCGTGTCGGCTCTGGGCGAGCTGTCGGGGGCGCTGGCCCACGAGCTGAATCAGCCGCTCGCCTCGATCCTTTCCAACGCCCAGGCGGCGAGGCTCCTGATTGGACGGGAGTCGCCGGACCTCGCCGAGATCGGGAAGATCCTCGACGACATCGCGGCCGAGGATCGCCGCGCCGGCGACACGATCCGGCATCTGCGGAAACTGCTCCGAAGGGGGGCTCCGCATCTGCAGACGGTGAACTTGAACACGAGCGTTGCGGAGATCCTGAGTCTCATGCGGGGCGACCTCATCACGCGCAACGTGGCCGTCCGAACGTCGCTCGCCCCGGGTCTACCCCCCGTTCAGGCGGATCCAATCGAAGTCCAGCAGGTCCTTCTGAATCTGATTCTGAACGCCTGCGACGCAATGGGCGAGAATCGGAGCGATGACCGGGTCCTGACGCTGATCACCTGTGAGTACTCCTCCAGCGTCGTGGTCTCGGTCTCGGACGTCGGCCCGGGGATTCCCGGCGACTGCATGGGATCCCTCTTCCGCCCCTTCTTCACGACCAAGGCCGACGGGCTCGGCATGGGTCTGGCGATCTGTCAGTCGATCGCGGCCGGCATTGGGGGCCGCCTCTGGGCGGAGAACAACCCCGATCGCGGCTCGACTTTTCGGTTGGCCGTTCCCCTTGCAGAAGACCGGGCGTCTCGAGGCTGAGCGGCCGGAGGCCCGGTCTTGGGCCGTCCGCGTTGCCGGTCCCGCCGGGGCCGCCGAAACCCGGATTCTTTCAGGCGTTCGACGGATCGCAATCTTCGTCGCCGGTTACACGGCCGCCTATTTCTACGCGGTGACGTTCAGCGAGGCGTACCCGTCTCCGTTCTGGATCCCCGACGCGATCCTCCTGTGCGCTCTGCTCCTCACCGCGCGCCGGACCTGGTGGGTCTATCTTCTGCTGGCGCTGCCCATCCGGCTGTGGCTGCAGTGGCCGTGGGCGGTTCCGTTCGAATACCTCGCGCAGACTTACGTCAACGACGCGGTCAAGGCGTTCATGGCCGCCGCATTTCTCCGCTTTCTGAAACCGAAGGGGTCCTGGTTCTCGTCTTCCCGAGACTTTGCGGTGTTCGGTTCCATCGCCGTACTCCTGGTGCCCGCTCTCTCGGCGGTCGGCGGCGCCGCCAGCCGCCACGCCTTTGGGCCGCAGTTCTTGCTCGTGTGGACGGAATGGTTCCTGGGAGACGCTCTGGCCAACCTCATCCTCACGCCGCTGATCCTCTCTTTTGCCGCCTCCGCGCCGGTCTCTCTCCGATCCTGGCAGCGAAAGGGTGAGGCCGGTCTGCTCGTGGCCGGCCTCCTGGTGTCGGGCGCCGTCGCGTTCCGGGGAGGAACGACCTCCTTTCCGATCGTCGCAGTCCTCCTTTGCCTGCCGTTCCCTTTCCTCCTGTGGGCCGCGACCCGCTTCGGCGTACGGGGAATCTCGGCGGCCCTGTCGCTTTTCGCGCTCTCCGGAGTGTGGGCGGTCTCTCACTCCGGGCTCGTGTGGATACCGGGACAGCTGCGAACCGCCGTCCTCGCTCTCCAGCTCTTCCTGTTCGTGGTCGGGTCGTCGCTGATTTTTCTCGCCGTCGTCCTGCACGAGCGCTGGGACGTAGAGGCGAATCTCAGGTCCACGCAGTGGCGCCTCTCCCGCGCGGAGGCGACGTCGATGGCGATGGTTGCCCGCGTGGACCTCGACGGGCGGTGGCTCACGGTCCCCCGGAAGCTGGCCAGCCTTCTCAACCGTTCGCGGGCGGAGCTTGTCGATCGAAGCAGCGAGGAGATGACCCATCCGGAGGATCTCGTCCGCGAGCTCCGGGAGATTCCGAGGCTACTCGCCGGAGAGGTGTCCTCGCTGCAGCTCGAGAAGCGCTTCCTGC
>DATFTF010000223.1:0-8720 GCA_035262245.1 Thermoanaerobaculia bacterium | reverse complement strand
TACACGTACGACTTCTCGTCCGGGGCGATCTCAATCGGGCCGACCTGCTGCACACCGGAGGGATCGGGCGGCCGGATCTCCTTCCACAGTGTGCGCTGGCCGGTCTTCACGTTGACTTTCTCCACACGCAGGGGGGGCGCGGAGGGGCGGTAGACGAAGAGGGATGCGCCGTCAGCGGTCCAGCGCATCGGGATGTCCTCCGGCTCGAGGCCGGGCACCGCGTGGGGTTCGCCGGGCTCGACGGGATAGAGGGCGATTTTCCGATCGGTCCCCGTCGCCACGATCCACTTGCCGTCGGGCGACACGACGTGGAACAGGATGCTGACCCCCTCCGGCGTGATGGCGCGCGGCTTCCCGTCCGGAAGGTCCTGGACGAAGAGCCGGTTCCCGTGTCCCGCCTCGTGGGCCATGATCAGGATCCGGCGGCCGTCGGGAAACCAGGCCGCCGCCTGGCAGACCAGGCCGGTTTGGGAGAGCGGCTTGGGCTCGCCTGCGCCGGTGGGCAGAAGCAGGAACTGGTCCGTCACGCCGTCACGGTTGGTCAGCACGGACCGGCCGTCAGGAGAAAAACCCCACGCTTCGCCATCGCCGATCCGCACCGGGGGCGAGCCGTCGAGCTTGCGCAGATAAATGCCCTGAGGCTGGATGTTCTGCTCTTCGAAGAGAACGGTCTTGCCATCGGCGGAGATCCCCTTGGGAAACGACCAGTTGAGCCAGGTCAGGTTGCGCTCGACGGGGTCGCCGGAGGAATAGCCGACGATTTCCCGGCGCGAGTTGTTCAGGGCGCAGAGAACCCGCCCATCCCGGGCCACGTCGCGGAGAAGACCGCCGGGAGCGTTCCAGATGCGGCGAGTCTTGCCCGAGAGCGTCGTCGCAGAAATGGTGGTGGAGCCCCCGCTCGACCAGACCTCGTTGCCCCGCGGCGACCAGGAGACTCCGGTGATGGCGTACGGGCCGGTGAGCCGGAACTTGCCGTCCGCGTCGAGCACCTTCACGTTCCCGTTGTTGTCACCGCGGGACGGGTGATCGATGAACGCCACGAGGGACGCGTCCGGTGAGACGCGGACATCGCTGATCCATCCCGGCGCGTCGTAGAGGACCTTTCCGATCGGGTACTCGATTCGGTAACGGTTCCCGACCATCCGGGCCACGGCCAGGTTCTTGCCGTCGGGCGACCAGTCGGCGCTCTGCACGTTTTCCAGCATCTCGCGCGGCGCGCCCCCATCCAGGGGAACGCGCGCCAGCGTCCCCAGCGATTCGAAGCCGAACAGGAAATGGCTCTTCAACGAGACCGCCAGCTCACCGCTGGAAGAGATGGCGAGAAGCCTCGCGTCCGGGAGTCCCAGCGAGCGGGACTCGGAGCTTCCGGCCCGGGTCGTGAAAGTGTCCAGAGGAAGCCCCTCCCAGGCCGCGGAGTAGACGATCGTCTGGGAGTCGGTCGCAAAGCGCGCGGAGACGATGGCGCCGCGGGCATAGGTGATCAGTGTGAGGTCGACGGGCGGGTTCGCCCTTCCGCCCGTCAGACCGCGCAGGAGGAATCCCGCGGCGATCCCGGCGGCGAGCGCCGCGGCGGCCCGCACAATCCATCTTCGCCGTGGCGGCCGGAGCGGCTCGACCGCCTCGAGTCCTCCGGAGACGGAAGTCTCGGAGAGATGATCGCGGAGGCTTTCCAAATCGCGCGCCAGGTCCTTGGTCGAGGCGTAGCGCTCCTCGGGGTCCTTGGCCAGCAGACGCTCGACGATCCATCGAACAGGCGCCGGGGCCTTGGGCGCCAGCTGGCCGAACGGCTCGGGCTCCTCGCGGATGATCGCGGCGAGGGTCTCCGCCCCAGTTTTCCGCTGAAACGCCCTCTTGCCCGTCGCCATCTCGTAGAGGATCGCGCCGAGGGTGAACTGGTCGGAGCGGAAGTCCACCGGCTGGCCGCTGGCCTGCTCCGGCGACATGTAGCCCGCGGTGCCCATGACCGTGCCCGGCTCGGTCGCCGAAGGCAGGACCGTGGGAAGCTCGGAAGCATCCCTGGAAACCGGCTCGGTCAGCTTGGCCAGGCCGAAGTCGAGGATCTTGACGTAGCCGTCGCGGGAGATCATCAGGTTCTCGGGCTTCAAATCCCGGTGCACGATGCCGGAGGCATGAGCCCGGGCCAGGCCCTCAGCGGTCTGGGTGGCGATGTCCAGAAGCCTCCTCATCGGGATCGGCTCGCCGGAGGCCAGAAGCTCTCTCAGGGTCTTGCCCTCCACGAGCTCCATGGCGAGATAGATCGTCCCTTCCGCTTCGCCGACGTCGTAGACCGTCAGGATATTGGGATGGTTCAGGGCCGAGGCCGAACGCGCCTCCTGCTCGAAACGCCTGCGGCGTTCGGGGTCGGATGCGGTGGAAGCCGGCAGGACCTTGATCGCAACCTCGCGCCCCAGCCGGACATCGGTCGCGCGGTACACCTCGCCCATGCCGCCCGCGCCGATCGCGGCGGTGATGCGGTACTGGCCGAGGCTGCGGCCGATCAACCTTGAACCCTCCGGTCATCTCGCACGGCCTTCAGCCAGGCCGTGGAAGTCGCAAAGAGAAGTGTTCGGATTCTACAGCGCGAGCCGGAGTCCGGCCCGGCCCTGCCCTCCCCGAGGCGCCCGGATGTCCCGGTGATAATGTCGGGCACGAGATTTCTCACAAGAGAAGGAGGAAGGTGATGAGGCTCCGAGATGTCCTTTCGTTCGCTGTGTCGTTCGTGCTCGCGGCGGTGGTTCTGGCGCAGAGCAGCGCAGGGATGAAGGCCAAGAGCGCTCCGAAGGGCGCCGCGAGCAGGCTCGTCGTCATGCCGGCAGGCGACCTGAAGTGGGCGGACCTCGATCCCACGGGAGCTCCGGGCGTCAAGATCGCTGATCTGTGGGGGGACCACACGAAGGGCGCTTTCGGCGCCTTCATCAAGTTCCCGGCGGGGTTCAAGGCTCCCCTGCACACGCACACCAACGACTACAAGATCGTGGTGGTGTCGGGCACGTTCATCCAGGGGCCGGAAGGAAAGCCCGAGTTCCGCCTCGGACCAGGCTCCTACCTGATGCAGCCCGGCGGGAATTACAAGCACACCACGAGCTGCGAGGGGGAGTGCCTCTTCCTCGTCCAGAGCACCGGCAAGTTCGACCTCAAGCCCGTGACAGCCGCCGCGCCCGCCAAGAAATAGGCGTGGGCGTCGGGCGCCAGGCCGCGGCGCAAAGGCAGGAATCTGAGCTTCGGATCGCAATCGAGCCCTGCCGGGGGATGAGGTTCGGATGAGATAGTGCGTCGATGAAGATCACTGATCGGGTGTGAGTTCCTCGCATCGGTCGGGGACGGCGACGCGACTGTCCTGCCGGCTGCGGAGAAGGAGGGTCCCATGAGCATCCTGAGAGTTCTCGGACTCTCGACGTGTCTCGGATTGGCCACGCTCGTTGCTCAGGGCGCCGGAGAAGCCAGGGCGAAACCGTCGCCGAAATCCGATGCCAGCCGGCTCGTGGTGACGCCGGCGGCGGACCTCAAGTGGACGGACCTCGACCCCAAGGGAGCTCCGGGAGTTGAAATCGCCGATCTCTGGGGCAACCACGCGAGAGGCGGTTTCGGCGCCTTGATCAAGCTCCCGGCCGGATTCACGGCGCCCCTGCACACGCACACGAGCGACTACAGGGTCGTGATCATCTCGGGGACCTACGTCCAGACGCCGGAGGGAAAACCTGAATTTCGTCTCGGACCAGGGTCCTATTTCCTGCAGCCCGGCGGAAGTTACAGGCACGTCACCAGCTGCGACCCGGCATCCGAGTGTGTCTTCTTTCTCCAGAGTGGTGGCAAGTTCGACCTCGAGCTGGTCGACGCGCCGGCGCAAGAGGAGCCGACCCGAAAGTCAGGGTGGTGAGCAGGAGGCGCCCCGCTTCGGCCCCCTCGGCCAGATCGGGGAAGCGCTGGCTCTAGCGGACCGAGTGTCGTCATCTGAGATAACTTAGGGGATGTGAAACGCCTGGTTGACCTCACCGCCGAGGACCTCGAGTCGAGTCCTGTCTGGCGCTATGAGGGAGGGAGCGGCTCTCTGGCGATCGTGACGCCGTCGCGCCGGACCGCCTTGTCGCAGAACGACGACGAGATTTTCCTCGCCGCGACGGACTTTGAGCTCTTCGACGCCAGCCGCCACTTCGGCTTCTGTTTTCCCGCCGACGACTCCGGAATCGACTACCTCCAGCCGGTGATCGTCAGCCCCTCCGGCCAGGTCAGCTTCTGGTTCGACGGCCCGGCCATCGCCGAGGTGCTGACTCGGCAGTGGCGGCTGATTGCCAAGGAATCCCAGGACATCTTTCCTGTGACGTTTCGATGCCTGGTGCCGGTCGACGGCCGCACTGTGAGCGGACGCATCGAGAGCGTGGCGTCGTCGCGCGATTTGACGTCCGGGCCGTCGGCGCCGGCGATCCTTGAGGAGCGGATCCCCGCGGCGAGCCCGAGCAACGCCGCCGGCATACCGGCCGCCCGGCCCATTCAGGCGCGGCGGGACACCGGGCCGGTCGAGAAGCGCACAGCGCGGCGGCGGAAGGCGGAGATGGAGGTCGAATTCACTCAGGGCAACCTCGCCGGAACCGGCACGATCGGAGACCTGTCGCCGCGGGGAATGTTCGTCAAATCGCGACAGATCCCGACCGCGGGGCCGACGGTGAGACTCAAGGTCAATCTCCCGGAGGGAAGAACGCTCATCTTGAACGGCAAGGTCGTGCGGGACGGCTCGGGGACTTCATCGGCCGGAGCACCGCCCGGTTTCGGCCTGCGCCTGGCCGACGAATCGCAGGAGTACGAGGATCTGCTCTCGCGGCTGCGAGACAAACCGAAATAGCCCGATCCTTTCCCGCTCGGAATCGCCTTTCGCGCCGGCTCCCGCCCGAGGTCGCGCCCAGGGGAGATGCGGTTATTCTCGCCCGGTGAGCGCCAGAGCAGGCCGGCGTCTAAAGTCCGCGAGGCTCTTCGGAATCATCGCCGCGTCGTTCGCAGCCGGCTACGTCGTCGCGATCGTGGCCGCCCGGTCGGGCGCCCCGAAGGAAACCCGCTACGACATCCCGCACGGCTTCACCGTCGGGGACCCGACGTTTCTCTCGTCGGCCCTGCCCGGGCCGGCGATGACGGCGGGCAATACGATCGACCTGCTCGAGAACGGCAGTCAGATCTTCCCGGCCATGCTCGCCGCCATCGCTTCGGCCCGCCGCACCATCGACTTCGAGGCCTACATTCTCTGGTCCGGCGACATCGCATCTCGCTTTCGAGACGCGCTCGCCGAGCGAGCCGCCCGGGGCGTCGCCGTGCGGATCCTCCTGGATGCCGTCGGCTCGTCCGGCCGGCGGCTCAAGTCCGAAGACGTCGATTTTCTGAAGCGCGCGGGGTGTCGGGTCGCTTTCTTCCACTCCAAGCGGCCCTGGGCCATCTGGGTGGTCAACCACCGCGACCACCGGCGGGTTCTGGTGGTGGATGGGAAGACGGGCTTTACCGGCGGCGTAGGGTTCGGGGATTCCTGGCGCGGAAACGCGGACTCGCCGGACCACTGGAGAGACACGCAGGTTCGGGTGGAAGGCCCGGCGGTGCGCGGGCTCCAGCGCGCGTTCCAGGAGAACTGGTCGGCAGTGACCGGCGAAGCTCTGGTCGGGGACGGCTTCTTTCCTCCCCTTCCCGCGGCCGGCCGGACCGCCGCGGCGGTGGTGCCCTCCTCGCCGCTCGCCGCCATGTCGGGCGCCGGCCGCGTCTACGCCATCTCCCTCGCGGCGGCCTCACGCAGAATCTGGATCGCCAACTCCTACTTCGTCCCCGATCGCGCCTCGGTCCGTCTTCTGGTCGAGGCCGTTCACCGGGGAGTGGACGTGCGAATCATCGTTCCCTCCGACGAGCTCAACGACGTCCCGGCGACGAAGGCGGCGGGTCGCGGGTCCTTTGGACCGCTGCTGCAGGGCGGCGTGAAGATCTTCGAGTACCAGCCCACCATGTTTCACGTCAAATCCATGGTCGTGGACGGCGTCTTCTCCACGGTCGGCTCGGCCAATTTCGACGACCGCTCCTTTCACCTCAACGAGGAGATCAACCTTTTCGTCTACGACGAGGCGTTCGCCGCCCGCATGGAGGAGAGCTATCTCCGGGACCAGGAGCACAGCCGCGCCTACACGCTGGCGATGTGGAAAAAACGCTCTCTCGCGAAACGGCTGACCGAGCTCCTGATCGAGCCTTTCCGCTCGGAGCTCTAACCGCCCGCGAAGGCCGAAGCTAATTCGTTACGGCCGGGGTCTCGCCCCCGGGCAGGTCCGCGGCGCTGCGAGCGAACCACGCCTGGTCCTCGAAAAGATTGCTTCGGATGCGCATCCAGTTGTCCATGAGGGCGGGCGGCGGCGGCACCGAAGGCAGAGTCCGGGCGGCTTCCGCAAGGCGCCGGATCTCGAGGGACTCGATCTTCAAGAAGCGCGAGTCCGAGGCCGACCGTACCCGGCGCGAGAGCTCCTCCAGAGATTGAGCAAGACGCTCCCGACGCTCGGAGGTGAACGGCCGGGCCTCGAAGACGAGCCGGTCTATCTTCATGATCTCGCCCCGGTAGGTCTCGGCGGAGAGCGTCACCGGCGCCGGCATCGCGTCGGAGAAATCGGCGTTTCCCTGGCAGGCCTGCAAAACCACGAGGACTCCGGCCAACAGAGCGCCACCTGCGAGGGCCCATAGCCATGCGCTTGGCCGCCTACGACCGGCCTTCCGGGATGCGCGTTCACCGCGAGCCCAAGATTCGGGAGTAGCGTCGATTTGTTTGGAAGATTAGCATGCCGGGCTGAGGGCCCGGGACGAGGAAGGGTCCTCCCGGAAGGTGAGATAGCTCAGGCTCGCGAGCCACTTTCCAGACAGGCGGTCGGAAGGCGGGATATGCCGCGATCCGGCGCTAGAAGGGAGAGTTACGATGGCCCCCAAGCAGCGTAAGAAATCGGGTAAGAAGGCCGGCGCGCTGGCGACCCGCGCTCTAACGGCCAAGCACGCCGCTGCTGTCCGAGGCGGTGGCAGGAGGTTGTTGTCGACCGCGACAGGCGTCCATTTGAAGAAGGTCGAACTCTAAGGCCGAACTCTTCTGAGAACCGCCTGGGCGGAACGATCCGCCGCGGGCCTCAACGCCGCCATCGAACTGCCGGAACGTCGACGGGGACTTCAGCGAAATTCGACGAGCCGCGCCGGTGGACTCGACGGCGCGAGTGATGCTCCATAGAGATCGTCCAAACGGAACGACCGGTAGACCGGGGTGAGCCAGGAGATCGAAGAGAGGATCTGGGTTCCGCTCGAATCGAACTGCATCGAGATCCCCTTGAAGCTCAGGATGCCATTGGGGTCGAAGACCAGTCCGGCGTCGAAATGGTAGGTGCCGTCCGCGAGGCGCTGCGCCGATCCGAGCGCCCCGGACACGAGCCCGAGGTCCACGCTGTAGACCGCCCGGACCGTGTGGTGCGCCTCGTCCACCTCGATCGCCTGGCCGCGGCTCTTTTGCCCGGGAATCTGGGCGAACCGGGTATTGCCGTTGTCGAAGAGAGTAATCGTCGTAGCGCTTCCGCTCACGTAGCCCGCGTCGTGCTGGTGCGAAAACCACGGATAGATGTCTGTCGAGTCATAGGTGAAATCCCCGTCCTTGCCCAGCCGCCAGAGCACATCCCCCTGTCCGTCGCCGTACCGGTAATCGATCTTGATCAGCCAATCCTGGTGGCGGCTGGAGTAGAGAAGGTTGCCGTCGGTCGTCTCGGCGACCGCGTTGCCGTGAGTCCAGTCCGTCGCCGTCGAAGCGAGAAAAAAGGGGGGGCAGCCGGGGCTGGTCGGACACCTCTCTCCCAGAATCGCCCGCCGCGAGGTGTCGAGGTGGTCGAAGGTGTCCCAGGTCCACGCCACCTGGAGGTCGGCGTCGAGAACGATGATCATGTCTCCGATCACGTCGACCTGTCCCGGCCCCTGCACGTTGGTCAGGATCTGTTCCACGTCGCCGAGAACGAGAACCTTTCCGTCGGACAGCGCCCTCGCCTCGTGGTGAAAGCCGCTGATCTGGCGCTTTCCGAATGCGGCGAGCTGCTCATTGAGCCGGGCGACGTTGGTCTCTTGGACCGTCATCCCCGCCAGGTCGAAACGCCGCACCGCATCGTGGGCCGGGTCGCCGCCCAGGACGAGACCGAAAAACGTTCCGTCGGGGCCCGGGCGCGTGAGGTAGGAGACGTCGGGAGGCCCGTACCACAGGATGTTGCCGCTCAAGTCCATCGCCGTCGCCGGCAAATTGAGCGGAGCCTGAAGCAGGAGACCTTGGGTTTCCGCGGAAGGCGGACCATGGAGCACCGAGAGCTTGGGCAGAGGAAACGGGACGCCGCCCGTCTGAAACGACACGGTGGTCCCGTCGACGATGCCTTTGTTGGGATCGATGACCAGGCCGGCGGAATAGGTGGTGTTCGCAGCGAGCCCGGCGAGGTAGAAATTCAGGCTCTGCCCGGCCCGGCAGCGTTCGTACGGCGTGAGACGGGAGAGGCCTCCCGACGACTGATACTGGACCCTGGCCCTGCCTTCCTGGCAGGCCGACGTGCTGAATAGGAAAACGAGGGGGTGCGAAGTCGGACTCACCGAAGTCTGGCCGTTCTGCGTTCGTGGAGTCAGGACGAGGCTGGAAATCGCCGCCGCGGTTTCGCCAGTGAACTTGTCCCGCACGGACGCCTCGATCTCGTAAGTCCCTTCGTTCAGGG
>DATFTF010000222.1:0-3595 GCA_035262245.1 Thermoanaerobaculia bacterium | reverse complement strand
AGAAGCTGGATCAAATGGCAGCGCTCGGCGCGGAGCTCACGCTGGTGCCGAGCGAGGGAGGGCTCACCACCCGAAAGCTCATCCTCGAAATGATCGAAACCGCCCGCCGATTGAGCCAGGAGCCGCACATGTACTGGATCGACCAGCTCCAGAACCAGGCCTCGATCGACGGCTACTTCCCCCTGGCCGAAGAGATCTGGGCCCAGACGCAGGGAAAGATCAACGCCTTCGTTCACTGTGTCGGCACGTCCGCCTCGTCGCGGGGAGTCGCCACGGTCTTGAAGCGGCGCAATCCCCGAATCCAGATCGTCGCGGTCGAGCCCGCGGAGTCCTCGGTGCTGCTCGGCGGTCCGCCGGGCCCTCACAAGATCGAGGGCGTCGGCATCGGCTACATCCCTCCCCTCTGGGATCGGACTCTCGTGGACGGGATCGAAGCGGTCAGGACGGATGACGCGAAAGACATGGCGCGTCGCCTCGCGCGCGAAGAGGCGTTGTTCGCCGGCGCGTCGTCGGGCGCGAACGTCGTCGCGGCGCTTCGCGTTGCCGAGCGGCTGGGCCCCGGCGCCACTGTCGTCACGCTGATGGCAGACTCGGGACTGAAGTATCTCCACACCGACGTCTACCGCAGACGGTGATTCGGGATCCCCTCGAGCGGGACGGTTTAGACTCCGCCGGGGGAGTCGCCGTTGAAAGCGTCCGTCTTCGTCGGCACGAGCGTCGACGGGTTCATCGCCCGCCCCGGCGGAGAGCTGGACTTTCTGCCGCCGGGCGGCGGCGAGGAGCACGGTTACGAGGCGTTCATGGCGAGCGTGGATGCGCTCGTCATCGGGCGCAAGACGTACGAAACCGTGCTGGCGTTCGAGACCTGGCCGTACGCCGACAAGCCGGTCGTCGTCTTGAGCCGCCAGCCTCTGGCGCCGTGCCCGGCGGGAGCTCGCGTGGAACGGATGTCCGGCGAGCCCTCCGAAATCGCGGCCCGGCTCGGGGCCCGCGGCGTGAAGCACGTCTACGTCTACGGCGGTCTCACCATCCAGGGTTTCCTGAGGTCGGGCCTGGTCCAGAGTCTCGTGGTCACTCGCGTTCCCGTGCTCATCGGAGAGGGCATTCCGCTCTTCGGCAGGACCGACGGAGACGTCCGCCTCGAGCACGTCGCGACGCGCTCGTACGCGAGCGGGCTGGTGCAGAGCGAGTATCGGGTGCTGACTGTCGAGGAGGCCGCCCGCGAGCGCCCGAGCGAGCCGTCGGGACGGCCTCTCTCTGAGGCGCCGCGGAAGGCTCCCGAGCGCCTCGAGACCGAGAGGCTCATCCTGCGCCGGCCGCGCTCCGAGGATGCGCAAGCGATCTTCGACCGCTACGCCAGCGACCCCGAGGCGACGCGGTGGATGAGCTTTCCGCGCCACACGACGGTGGCCGCGGCGCGCGAATTCCTGGCATCGAGCGAGTCGGAATGGGAGCATGCGCCGGGCGGGCCCTATCTCATCGAGTCGCGCGCCGACGGGCGGCTCCTGGGCGGCACCGGCCTGCGTTTCGAGACCAACTGGCGCGCCGAGACCGGTTACATCCTGGCGCGCGACGCCTGGGGAAAGGGGTACGCGACGGAGGCTCTGCGCGCGGTGGTCGGCGCGGCCGAGACCGCCGGCGTCCAGCGCCTGGAAGCCCTCTGCCACCCCGACCACGTGCGCTCGTCGCGCGTTCTCGACAAGTGCGGGTTTTTGCGGGAGGGTCTCCTGCGCCGGCATTCTGTGCTCCCCAATCTCGACGCCGCCCTGCCTCAGGACATGTTTTCCTATGCCCGGATTCTCGAGCCGTCCGGACCCCGCCAATCCGGCCCGCCCCGGCCGCATGGCTCCGGCTGAGCCGCCTCGACGACGGGCGAGAAGGACCCGCGCTTGCAAAGGACCGGGGCATGAAATGGCCAGTCTTGTCTCCCGAAAGGCGCTTGCGCCTGGTGGCGAAAGCAGTCCTGGTCGTCGGCCTCGTCAGCGCGGTAGCGATCTACCTGGCCGCCCGGCCGCCGGCCCCCAACCCACTCGGTGATCCGGAGGACTCCAAGCAGTACCTGCGGGAGATCCAGATGTACGGCGGCACGGCGAACCTCCTGGCCACCGAGCTGAGGGAATGGCTCGCCAGTCTCTGGCACGGCAGGCGGCTGGCTTACACGGTCGGCGTTCTGTCGATCGTGATCGGTTCCGGCTGCCTCTTCGTCGCCGGGAGACTGCCGCTCGAGGAGGATGACGCCTCCGGCGGGGCGCCAGGCGACGCCGGGGGAGGAGACCAAGAAGGGTGACTCCGGCGCTCGCGGCCCGGCGGCGCTTCTGACAAAATCGCGGCGCCGGAGCCCGGCGTCTTTTCCTCGAAGGAGAATCGAAAATGCCGATCCCATCGACGCTCGCCAAGGGAAACCGAGCCCAGACCGAGCGGTTGCGGCGGATGGTCGAGAAGCTGGACGCCTCGCGACTCTCCTATCGACTCTCCAACGGCTGGACCGTCGCCGTGACGCTCGGGCATGTGGCCATGTGGGATCGCCAGCGGCTCTGCCTGATGGAGCGGTGGGCCGAAGGCAAGGAAGCGACCGGAGCCTACGACGGCAATGTCTTCAACGACGCTCTGCAGCCGCTGCTCGCGCTCATCCCACCCGAGATGGCCGCCTCCGCCGCGCTCAAAGCCGCCGAGGAGATCGACGCCTTCCTGGAACGCGTGCCGGATGCCGTGGTCCAGGCGGCTCTGGCCCGCCCGGACGCGCCGAACCTGAACCGGGGCGAGCACCGCGAGCACCATCTCGACCGCATCGAGCGGGAACTGGCCGCGGCGGGCCTGGCCTGAGACGCGACGAGCAACTCGGAGAGGGGGGAAAGATGGGGTCGAAAAAGACGAAGGCTTCCGGGCCGCGGGCCAAGCGCTCACGCGGCGCGCTTCGGGACCTGTCCGCTCGAAAGGGCAGTGCGGCGGTCCGCGGCGGGACCGCCGACAAGGTCGAAGCAGGCAGCGAGAACATTCGAAGGGTGAAGTCCTGACTCTGCCTGCGGCTGTGAGCGACGCTTCAAAGAGCGAGCCGGCGGCGGAGGGCGTCGAGCTCCTGCTCGAGCAAAACCGGGCCTGGGCCGCCCGGCGGAAAGCGGCCGATCCGGCATTCTTCGAGCGTCTGTGCGAAGTCCAGCACCCGAAATACCTCTGGATCGGCTGCTCGGACAGCCGCGTGCCGGCCAACGAGATCGTGGACCTGCTGCCCGGCGAAATGTTCGTCCACCGCAATATCTCCAACCTCGTAACGACCGGCGACCCCAACGTCCTGGCGGTCGTCGAATACGCCGTCGTGGACCTCGCGGTGCGGGACATCATCGTCTGCGGGCACTATGGATGCGGAGGAGTTCGGGCTGTTCTGGATGGGAAGCTGTCTCAGGAGCCGGCGCACGTGGAGCGCTGGCTCGCTCCGCTCGCGCAGCTGGCTCTGACCCGGAGCGCCGACCTGGCCGGACTCTCCGCTGAGACCGAGCGCTGGCGGAAGCTCTGCGAGTGGAACGTCCACGAGCAGGTCGGGCGCCTTCTCGCCTCGAATGTGCTGATCGCGGCCGGTCTGCGCGGCGAGCAAGTCCGC
>DATFTF010000221.1:0-4587 GCA_035262245.1 Thermoanaerobaculia bacterium | reverse complement strand
TTGCCCGCCGGTAATAGTCGTCGGCGCCGGCAAAACCGTGAAGCGGTGCGTTGGCCGCATCGTCGAATTCCCAGAAGGTCTTGGAACGGGAGACCCGCGCCACGTCGATGCGCGCGCCGGCCTCGGGAAAGCGCCGCGCGGCCTCCAGGGCCTTGGGCCGCAGCGTACGGAGGAAGGACTCGGTGTAGAGACGGCCCATTCCTTTCTCCAGCCGCCGCGCCCCGGCGGCCAGATCGAACGGCGTGGAGATCGCCGCGGCGGCGCGGATCACAGTCTGCGCCGGATGCTCGCCCAGCCACTTGAGGAGGACGTTTCCCCCCAGCGACGCCCCGACGGCCACCAGCGGCACTCGCGGCTCGCGGGCTGCGAGCGTCGCAAGCAGGAAGTCGAAATCCTCGGTCTCTCCGGAGTGGTAGAGGCGCGGCCTGCGGTTAGGGATCGCGCGGGCGAGATCTCGAGGGTCCCGGGCGCAGGAGCGGAAGTTCATCGCCGTTCCGGAGAGTCCCGCCTCGAGCGCCGCCGCCAGCAGACCCTGGACGTAGACCGAGTAGGAGCTTCCCTCCAGCCCGTGAAGGACGACCAGGCGAGGACTCTCCGGCGCGCCGTCGCAATGATCGACTACCAGCTCGTCGCCGTCGGGCGTTTCCAGGATCTCCCGGCGGTAGGCGACGCGGCGGCGCGGACGGGTCATCCTGCCCCACACCGTCTGGAGATGCGCGCCCGTCATCCACCAGGCCGGTGTGAAAGAATCCGCTCCCGCCCTCGTGTTGGAGGACGTCGTGAAGAAACTTCCGCGCTTCTCTCCGGCTGTGGTGGCGCTCGAGAGCGCCGCCCCCCTGGCCGCGGGGTCCGAAAAGGCGTCCTCCGGATCCATCGTGCCCGTCCAGTATGACAAGCGCGGCAACAGTCTCAAAATCGTGCTCGCGACATTCGCGCGGTCCTCCTCGTAACACGACCGTCATGACTCCTCGCTGGATTACCCTCGCTCTGTTGTCGGAGGTCGCGGAGGAAGCGCGGGGCTCACCGCGCAAGCGCCGGAATCGCAACTTCCACGAGATGGCGGACGCCGTTCACCGTCTCTTGAACGCGCTCGAGCCGGGGACATACATCCACCCGCACCGCCACCTAGACAGGGAGAAGAGCGAGACGGCGATCGCCGTGGCCGGACAGATCGGCGTGATCTTCTTCGCCGACGACGGCAAGCGTCAGGACTGGCGGGTGATCGCGCCGTCCTCGGACGTGTGCGGCGTGGAAGTGCCGCCTGGAGCGTGGCACACCTTCGTGGCCCTGGAGTCGGGGAGCGTCTTCTTCGAGGTCAAGGCCGGTCCTTACCGCCCGCCGGCCGGCGACGAGCTCGCCCCGTGGGCGCCCCCGGAAGGCGCTCCCGAGGCTGCCGCCTTCGAGCTCGCGCTGCGGTCCTTGTTCGAGGCGGCCGGGCGCCGCTCGGACGGCGCCGGGTCCCATACAATCCGCAAATCGTGATCTCCGCCGATCTCTGGAAGCTGGGCACGGCGGCCGGCGAGATCGTGCTGCGCTGCGCGATCGTCTACCTGTTCATCCTGGTCGGCCTGCGCGTGACCGGAAAGCGCGAGGCCGGGCAGATGACACCGTTCGATCTGGTCCTCATTCTCTTGATCGCCAACGCCGTTCAGAACGCCATGGTCGGCCCTGACAACAGCCTGCTGGGCGGCCTGATCGCGGCGGGCGCCTTGCTCCTTCTCAATTTCGGCATCTCCCGCTTCGTTCCCCGATCTCGAGCCCTGTCGTCGCTGGTCAAGGGGCACGCGACCCTTCTGGTCAATCGCGGCATCGTGCTCCAGGCGCATCTCGCGCACGAGGGCATCACCTACGACGAGCTCATGGCGGCTTTGCGAGAGCACGGCGTCGCGCACTTGGACGACGTTCGGCTCGCCGTCCTGGAGGTCGACGGCTCCATTTCGGTCCTGAAGAACGAGGACGTGACGCCGCGCGGTGAGAAGAGCTATCGGCGATTCCGGTTCTTGAAGCATCCATAAGCGGGAAACGGGAAACGGGAAACGGGAAACGGGAAACGACGAGCGAATACAATATCTAGATTGTAACCGGAATTCTTTCAATCGTCGTCGTCACTCCCCTTTTCCACTGACCTCACGAACGCGGCGTGCACGGGCGGCGGCATGACCGCGTCGGGACCGCGCACGGACTTCCACAGAACCTCGTTTAACCCGATTTCAGGCGCGCGGTCGGCCTCGTCGAAATTCATGGCTTGCGACTCCCGCGCCCCCGGCGACGCGGCGTCGTTCTTTTCGTCCAGCGGCACACGGGCCTCCCGGTGCGTGTACGGCGACGGGTTGGGGCGCGGGGTGAACGCGGCGTAGAAGGGCGCCGCGGCCGCGTCGTACTGGCTCATCGGAGGCAGACCCAGGATCAGCTCCATGGTCCGGAGCATTCCGGACGTGCTGTAGAGCGTGGAGTCGAGGGCGCCGCGCCTGACGAAGGGCGAGATCACGAGCGCGACGGAGCGGTGCGCGTCGACGTGGTCGGGCCCATTTTGCGCGTCGTCCTCCAGGACGAAGATCGCCGACTCCTTCCAGTAGCGGCTCTGCGAGATCGCCTCGACCAGCCGCCCGAGCGCGAGGTCGTTTTCCGCAATCATGGCGCGGGGAGTCGGAAACCCCGGCTTCGTCGCGCTCGTGTGGTCGTTGGGGAGGCGAAGGATCGAGAGCGCCGGAAGATCCCCGTCTTTTTCAAACCGGCGAAACTCCTCGAGCCAGGCGTCCACGCGCCGGTTGTCGGGGATCGTCAGATCCCAGGGGGGATAGTCGGGGGCGACGTAGCCGACGAGTCCGGGAACGGAAGCAACGAACGGGCCGGTCAACGGCCTCTGATCACGATCCGCGGGCCGCTCGGCTTCCGATCCTCGAGCCGGCGACTCGACGAACTCGCCGTAACTGCGCACCGAGACATGCGCCCGGTGACAGGCGTCCCAGATGTATCCCTGCTCCGGAGCGTCGAGGTTTCCGTAGGGATTGCGCTGGGGACCTCCGCCTTCCGACAGGTACCGGCCGCCGCGCCCGCCGTAGTTCATCGGCCAGACTTTCTCGACGGCATCTGTCGCGTAGGCGCCCATGGAGAAGGCGTGCCCGTCGTAGGACACCTCCGCGTCGCAGTAGAAGTTGTCGAGCTGCACGAACTCACGGGCCAGAGCGTGGGCGTTGGGAGTGACATCGGAGCCGAAGAGGCAGAGATCGGGATCGCCGTTGCCCTGCGGTATGTCGCCAAAGATCTGGTCATAGGTCCGGTTCTCGCGGATCACGTAGAACACGTGCCGGATCGGCGATTTCCCTCCCACCCGCGCCGGGATCGGGGAGCCCGCGGGAGCCGAGAGGGGCGTCAAGCGCGCCGAGTCGCGGTACGGAGTCACCCGGTACACCGTCCGCGTGTCCCTGGCCAGCTGGGCGTCGCCGGGCGCGTCGAGAACCGTCAGCGTCCCGCGGAGCATTGCCCCGACATACTGCCCGTCGAAGGCCGGGATGCCGGGATTTGGCCCGCGCGGATTCGCCTGCGAGGTCAATCCCTTGCCCGAGAGGATGAGAATGCGTTTGCCGTCGCCGCTGAAGCGGGCCGCGGTGGGATACCAGCCGGTGGGAAGGAAACCCGACACACGGCTCCGGCCGGGCACGGAGACGTCCACCACGGCCACGCAGTTGTTATCGGCGTCGGCCACCAGCAGGCGCCGGCCGTCGGGCGAGAGTCCCAGCGCGTTGGGAGTAGAGCCGTTGGGCGAGCGCGGATAAAGCGCGATCGAGATCTGCTCCGAGGCGCGCCGCTTCTCCAGGTCGACCACCCACACCGAATTGGTGTTGGCGCAAGCGACGAAGAGGCGCGCTCCGTCCTGCGAAACGGCCAGGGCGTTGGGGTGCTCGCCGACGGGGACGGCAGCCACCGGTGTCAGCGTCTCGGAATCGAAGAGCTCGACTTTCGCGCCGCCCCACGAGGAGACGAACAGGATCTTTCCGTCCGGCGACAGGGCGCAGGTGTAAGGCTCCGCCGCCAGGTCCGCTTCGCGCAGCACGCGGCCGCTGCCCAAATCGACCGCGAAGAGCTTCTGGCCTAGAACGTTGACGGCATACAGGCGCGCGCCGTCGCGGCGCACGGCGAGCCCTCCGATGAAGGTCTCCTCGTCCGGCCTTCCGAGCTCGATCGACCGGCCGGCCTTCAGCCGGCCTCCCGCAAATTCGAGCTCCTGGACCGTCAAGGCCGCGGCGCCGGAGGAGTAAAGGCGTCGGCCGTCGGGATGCCAGGCCAGACCGAGCCAGGCGTGATCGACCGCCAGAGTGGACGCCACCGTGCGCTTGCCCAGATCCACAACCGACAGCGTCGGCTTTGCATAGCCGTTGTTGGTGACGATCGCAAAGCGCCCGTCGGCCGTCTCGACCACGTCGAGCGGAAGATGGCCCACGCCGATGTGCCTTCCCACCGGGGCGATGCGCCAACCGTTGGGCAGTAGAGTCACCCCGCGCTCCTGATAGCCCGGGCGGGCGGCGTGCGGCTGACGGTTCTGCCGGGCTTCCGCGCCGGGCACGCCGGTCGCCATCAGGCCCGTCG
>DATFTF010000220.1:0-2687 GCA_035262245.1 Thermoanaerobaculia bacterium | reverse complement strand
GTGATCCGCGCTGCAGCCTCCGCTGTCGCGGCGGGAGGCATCCTGCTTCTTTTCACCATGGCGCCTCCCGAAGAATCGCTGACGCTTTCGCCGCACGACATCTACTTCCGGGAAGTGAGCGTCGTGCCGTCCTACTCCTGCGGCCCCGACGAGACCCGGGAGGCGCTCGGGCTCATCGCCGCCCGGACGGTCGCCGTCGCCGACCTGGTGACCCATCGCTTCCCGATTTCCCGCGCCGAAGAGGCTTTCGCCCGGGCGCGCGACCCCAAGGGGTCGGTGAAGGTGATGCTCACATTCCCGTGAATCGGGAAACGGGAAACGGAAATCGGGTAATGATGGGCTCCGGGTTCTCGTCATTTTCCGTTTCACGTTTTCCGTTTTCCGGCCCATGAAATCGCGTCTAGACCTCCTCCTTGTGGCCCGCGGGCTGGCGGCGACGCGGCAGAGGGCGCAGGCCATGATCCTGGCGGGCCGGATCTCCGTAGACGGCCTGCGAATCGACAAGGCCGGCGCCTCGATCGACGAGGATGCGGACGTGCGGGTGGCCGGGCCGGCGATGCCGTACGTGTCGCGCGGGGGTCTGAAGCTTCAGGCCGCGCTCGACGCCTTCGCGATCGACCCATCGGGTCAGGTCTGCCTGGACGTCGGCGCCTCGACGGGCGGGTTCACCGACTGCCTCCTGCAGCGCGGGGCCCGCCGGGTCTATGCCGTCGATGTGGGGTACGGACAGCTCGACGCGAAACTCCGCGACGACTCGCGCGTCGTTCTCCGCGAGCGGCTGAACGCGCGCTACCTGGACCGGACGGCGATTCCGGAGCCGGCCGCTGTTGCCACCGTGGATCTGTCCTTCATCTCGGCGCGTCTGGTTCTGCCGGCCGTCGCGCCGCTGATGTCTCCCGGAGGCATTCTCGTGGTGCTTGTCAAGCCTCAGTTCGAGGCCGGCCGCAAAGAGGTTTCGCGCGGGGGAGTCGTGAAGTCGGAAGCGGTCCGGCGGCGCACGGTCGAGGCAGTCGAAGCGGCCGGACGCGCGCTGGGCCTCGAGCCGATCGGGTCGCTGCCATCTCCGGTTCTGGGCGCGCGCGGGAATCAGGAATTCCTGCTGGTCTTTCGCGCCTCAGGCTCCGGGTCATAACCCGGATTATTCACGGACACCCGACCGAAACCCGTCCCGCTGGTTGCGCCTAAAGAGCTCCTCTTAAGGGTGAGCCCGACGAGCCAAAGGAGTCCTTGTCCGCGACAGAGATTTTTCGCCGGGGCAAGGAAGCGCGACGATGGCGATGCCGGAGCGCATCGGCGAGGAGCGCTGACGCCGTCCTGGCGGAAAAGATCGGAGCGGCGCTTGGAGTCGTTCGTGAATAATGCGGGTTAGGGTAAATTGAAGCGGATGAAGGGGTCGCGGGGGGGGAGGGGTCTACGCTTTACACGCGTCGGGCTCGTTGCGAAGGTGATGGCCCCCGAGGCTCTGGCACTGACGGCCTCCCTGGAAAAGGCTCTCCGGCGAAGAGGGGTGGAGGTCTTCCTGGAGCAGGAGACGGCCGTGGCTCTCGGTCGAGAAGGGGGGGTCCGCCGCGACCGGATCGCCCGGGCCGGCTCTCTTGTCATGGTCCTCGGCGGCGATGGCACGCTGCTCTCAGTTGCCCGCGAGGCTCCCTCCTCGGCGCGGATCCTGGGCGTCAACATCGGCGCGCTCGGTTTCTTAGCCGGGCTGTCCCGGGAGGAAGCGATCCGGCGGCTGCCGGAGGTGCTGGCGGGACGGTTCCGCGAGGAGCGCCGGCGGCGGCTGGAGGTCCGGGTCTTCGAGGGGACGCTGGCGGGGCCCCTGCGGGCGTTGAACGACGCCGTCCTGTCCAAGGAGGCCATCGCCCGGATCTCGACCTTCTCGATCGCGATCGGAGGAAGGCCCATTTCGCAGTTCCGCGCCGATGGCGTCATCGTCTCCACTCCCACCGGCTCCACCGCCTACAACCTCTCGGCGGGGGGGCCGATCCTGCATCCCGCGCTGCGCGCGCTGGTGATCACGCCGATCTGCCCGCACACCCTGTCGCAACGGCCCCTGGTCGTTCCGGCCGGCACGACCATCGACCTGCGGGTGATCGACAGCGGCAGCCCCGGCGGGGTCCATCTCACTCTCGACGGGCAGGCGGGTTATTCGATTCCCACGGGCTCCTGCATCCAGGTGCGGGAAAGTCCCTCGCCGGTGACTCTCCTGCGTCCTCCGGAGTCGGACCACTTCCACAACCTGTCGGAGAAGCTCAACTGGGGCGTCTGACCCCGGCGGGACTCCGGCGATGAAGCTCGTTCGTCCGACCGAAGGAATTCAGGCCCACCGGCTCTCGGCCAGCCGTCTGTACGGGATTCTTCTCCTGTTTCTGATCCTGTCGGGGTACGCGATCTGGAAATCGGAGCGGTTCCAGAACTTGATCCAGGGTGTTTCGCAGGCCCGGCTCTCCGAAGCCCTGGGGACGCCCGTGTCATTCGAGACCGTGGAGCTTCGCTTTTTCCCCCCCTCGGTCCACCTGGCCAATGTTCGGATCGGCAACCCGCCGGCGCTCGGGCTTCCGGCCGATCGTCCGCTCCTGGAGGCGATGGAAGTGACGGTCGGGGGCGGAGTCTCATTGGTCGGCCAGGAGCTGCGGCTCGGGCGGATCCGCGCGGTCAATCCCCATGTCCGGCTGGTGCAGGCAGCG
>DATFTF010000219.1:0-9219 GCA_035262245.1 Thermoanaerobaculia bacterium | reverse complement strand
CGCGTCTCAAGAAGGGACTCCTGATCTACAACCCGACCGCCGGTCAGCGCGATCGCCGGGCGCAAATGTCCTCCCTGATCGACAGGATGCGTGAGCGCGGTCTCGAGCTCGTCAACGCGCCCACCCAGGGTCCCGGCCACGCCACGCAGATCGTCCGGGAGTTCCTGGCCCGCGGAGTCGACGTGGTGGCGGCCTGCGGCGGCGACGGCACGATTTCCGAGGTCGCCTGCGGGCTCGCCGGCTCGTCCGTGCCGCTCGCCGCGCTGCCGGGCGGCACCTCCAACGTGCTCGTGCGCGAGCTCGCCATTCCGCTGGACCTGGAAGGAGCGACCGAGCTCCTCTCCCAGGGCGTGCCGACGTCCGTGCGGGTGCTCCTGGCCAACGAGCGGCCCTTCTTGCTCTGGGCCGGCGCCGGTTTGGACGCGCGCATCATGGGCAACACGAAGCCGACCTTGAAACGCTGGCTGGGCCGCGCGGGGATCTTCGTGACCGTGGCCTCGGAGTTTTTCCGCTACGAGTTCCCCCGACTCGAGGTGACCGTGGACGGCGCGGCGCACCCCGCGACCTTCGCCGTGGTCTGCCACGCCCGGCACTATGCCGGCGACTGGCTGATCGCGCCCGAGGCTTCGCTGGCCTCCGACGCGATGGATGTCCTCCTCTTCACCGGCCGCGCCCGCAAGTCGTTCCTTTCTCTCTTCCGCCAGATTCAGCTCGGCCGGCTGGGACACTTGACGCGCGGCCTGGCCGAGATCGTCCGCGGCCGGGTGGTGACGCTGTGCTCGCTCGAGAGCTATCCCGTCGAAGTCCATGTCGACGGCGACTGCGAGCTGGCCACGCCGGTGACCTGCCGCCCGGCGGACACGACCGTACAGATCCTGGTGCCCCGCAAGAGCTGATTTCCGGGGCTCAGAGAATCGCCTGGCTTCACAATATGTGTATTGTTAGACCGGGCGCCGTTTCACTGAAAATACCCGTTGACGTCGACGATGGCCTGCACGGTGCCGGAGGCCTGGTCGCAGCGAATGGCCAGGCCGGTCGCGCCGAGCGACGTCACGGCATTGTTGGCGCGCGTCTGGCCCGTGCCGTAGTTGATCGTCGACACCAGCGGAAGCGAGGCTCCGCCGGCAAAGAGACGCAGGTCGCCGGCGCCCGTGGACTGCGTCACCGTCACGTTGACCGAGAGTGCCTTGGCCGTCGACGGAATCCCGCAGTGTCCGGCCACCGCGAAGGTTCGCGTCGCCTTGGCCGCAAGCGCCGGGCCGCCTAGCGGTCCCGCCGGGCCGCGTGTGTCGATCACACGGCACGGCGCCAGCGTGTAGAAAGACAGACAACCCGAGAAGGGAATGCTCACTGAGCTGTTGGCCGAACACCCGCTCGCGTTCGTCACCGTGACCGAGAGCCCCAGCGGTCCCATTGATCCCGTCGAGAACGTGATCGAGCGCGTCCCCGCGCCGGCGGTGATCGTCCCGTTGGTGATCGACCAGGCGTACGCCGCGCCCGCTCCCGCATCGGGAACCGACGCCGGGTGGCCGCTGGAATTGGGGCAGACCGCGCCGGCCGTCGTGATCACCGCTGACGGACCGGCACGCACCGTCGCCGTCGTCGTCGCCGGAGCTGAGGCGCATCCGCCGACGATCGCGACGACCGAGTAGGTCCCGCTCGCCGCCGTCGTCGCGGCGGTGATTACGGGGTTCTGGACGCTGGACGTGAAACCGTTGGGCCCAGTCCAGGAATACGTCGCGCCGGCGATGGTCGACGCGGTCAGATGCAGATCCTGCCCCGCGCAGATCGGACCGTTGTTGGAAGCTGTCGGAGCTGATGGCTTCGCGCTGACCGTCGCCGTCGTCGTGGCCGCCGCCGATGAGCAGCTGCCGACGATCGCGTGCACCGTGTAGGTGCCCGTCGCCGCCGTGGTGGCGTTGGCGATCGAAGGGTTCTGCAGCGTCGAAGTGAAGCCATTGGGCCCGGCCCAGGCATAGGTCGCACCGGAAACCGTCGTCGCGGTCAGCTGCAACGTCGACCCGGCGCAGATCGGGCCGTTGTTGCCCGCCGTCGGCGCCGCCGGAATCGCGTTGACCGTCGCGGTCGTGGTCGCAGCCGCCGACGAGCAGCCGCCGACGATCGCATGCACCGTGTACGTCCCGCTCGCCGCGGTCGTGGCATTGGCGATCGACGGGTTCTGCGCTGTCGAGGTGAAGCCGTTGGGCCCGGTCCACGCGTAGGTCGCGCCGGCAACGGTCGTCGCGGTCAGCTGCAACGTCGATCCCGCGCAGATCGGCCCGTTGTTGCCGGCCGTAGGCGCCGGGGGCGCCGTGCAGGTAGACAGCGTCACGCGGAAGACGACTCCCGACTTTCCCGGCCCTCCGCCGGAGGTTGTCCCGTACAGCTTGCCGTCGGAGGCCTTGATGAGAGTCCCGACCGGACCGGCGCCGTCCTCGATGGTGAAGGCGTGCAGCGTGGTGAAGTTGGCTCCGGTCGTGTCGACGCTGAAAATCGTTCCGGCGCCGCTGGGACCTCCCGTTCGGGTCGTGCCGTAGAGCTTTCCGTCAGGCAACTGCAGAAGGTTACCGTACGGCTCGCTGCCGTCGCTCCCGGAGAAGCTGTAGATCGTTGCATAGTTGCCCGCTGAGTCGATCCGATAGATGTTCCCCTCCGTGTTCGCGCCACCGACTCGCGTCGTCCCGTAGAACTTGCCATCGCTCGCCTGGATGAGGCCGCCCATCGGCGCCCCGCCGTCGTCGTCGGCGCCCGGCGCGTGATTGAACGAGTGGAGGGTGGTGACGGTTCCGGCCGGCGTCATCTTGAAGACCGTCCCGTTCCAGTTCGTTCCGCTGCCGCCGGCCGAGGTCGTCCCGTAGAAGTTCCCATCGGATGCCAGGAGAAGGCCGTCGCTCGGAAGGGCGCCGTCGGTGATGTTGAAGCTGTGAAGCGAGGTCACACCGCCGGATGTCGTCATCTTGTAGGCGTTTCCGTATCCCGAGCCTCCCCCCTCCGTCAGGCCGTAGAGCATTCCATCGGCGGCTCGCTGAACCAGCGCCGAGTCGCGCGGCCCGACCCCGTCCGCGCCGCCGAAGCTGTGGAGCAGCGAGTAGGTGCCGCCAAGCGTGAGACTGAAGGCGGTGCCCCATCCCGACGCCCCGCCGCGGCTCCCCGTACCGTAAAGCTTTCCGTCGCTCGCCTGGACGAGCTGGGCCCAGGGCTGCGATCCGTCGTCTCCCGTGAAGTTGTGGAACACAGTTCGCGTGCCGGCGAGGGTGAGCTTGAAAATGGTCCCAAAATTGCCCGGCCCTCCCCAGAACGTCGTTCCATAGAGATTGCCGTCCGAGGCCTGGACCACCGAGGCGTCCGGCTCGTAACCGGTGCTCGGATCGCCAAAGTTCTCCAGCGTCGTGATCGCGCCGGCCGGCGTCATCTTGAAGACCGTGCCGCGGTCGTTCGCGCCGCCGGCGCTGGTCGTGCCGTAGAAGTTGCCGTCGGTGCCCTGCAGGACGTTGGCGACGGGATTCGCGCCATCCGCGCCGGCGAACGAGTGGAGCGTGGTCAGGTTGCCAGCGAAGTCGATCTTGAAGACCGTGCCGCGGTCGTTCGCGCCGCCCAGATTGGTCGTGCCGTAGAGCTTGCCGTCGGTCGCGAGGATGAGGCTGGCCAAGGGGCCGTGCCCGTCCGAGGCGCCGAAGCTCTTCACGACCGCGAAGGCTCCCGAGGAGTCGATGCTGAAGACATTGCCGTACTGGTTTGTCCCGGTGCCCTCGCGCGTCGTGCCGTAGAACTTTCCGTTGGCCGCGACGAGCGCGGCCGAAGGCCCGGCGCCGTCGGTGGCGGCGGAGAAGCCGTGGAGGGTCTGAAAGTTCATCCCGTCGGTGCTCAGTCGGAAAACCGTCCCGCCGCCCCCGCTGCCTTCGAACGGCGTCGTTCCGTAGAGCTTGCCATCCGCAGCGCTCTGCACGAGGGCCGCGAACGGAGAGTAGCCGTCGGCTCCCCCGGCGAAACTGTGGAGGATGGTCACGTCACCGGCGGGCGTCATCTTGAAGACCGTCCCGAGGTCCGAGTACGCCAGCCCGCCGGCGGTCGTCGTGCCGTAGAAGTTGCCATCCGACCCCTGAATGAGAGCGGAAGCCGGGCTGCTCCCGTCTCCGACCGAGCCCGGGCCGGCAAAGGAGTGCAGAACGGTGAGGTTGCCGGCCGAATCGATCCGGAAGACCGTGCCGAAGTCGTACGCGCCGCCATAAAACGTCGTGCCGTAGAACTTCCCGTCAGTGGCCAGGAGCAGCCCGGCCTCGGGAACGATTCCGTTCTCGTAAGAGAAGGTGTGAAGCGTCGTGAGATTGCCGGCCGAGTCGATCTTGAAAACAGTCCCGCCGTTGGTGGCGCCGCCGCCCCGCGTCGTGCCGTAGAAGAATCCATCGCTGGCCTGGACCACGCCGGCGACAGGCACTGAAGCGGGGACGGTGAAAGAGGTGACCACCTCGAAGGTCTGCGCCTTGGCGGGGACGGAGAGGCTTCCGAGGACGAGGAATCCGATTCCCAGACCGCAGAAGTCCCACCGCCCCAGCCGCCCTGGCCGGGGCCGTCTTTCCCGAAAAATGATCATCTTGTTCATGGCGTATTTGGTGAAAAAAAAGGCAATCTCTTCTCCTGACGAGCTACTGGAGCAGAGCGGCTCTGTTCCCACGAACCCGCCGTAGACACCGACACCATTTTTCAGGACGAACGGGATCGTGCGATCCGTCGTCGCCGTCGTTGGCTCCGGCAGCCGCGGCGTTGACGAAGATCGTGCCGGCCTCTCCCGCCGAAGGGATGAGAGGCAAAGCCAGCCCGAGGGCCAGGCACCTCAGCGATCCGCTCATGATGGTGTGGGCCGATTCTAGCTTCGAGGGGGCGGCAAGGGCAGGATGCAGACGCGGCCCTGGATCGCCGAGATAGCAAAATGTGCCAGAATGTGAACAACTTCTGAGCCCGGCGGTCATCGAACAATTTGGAGGACGATATGGGAACCGGCGGTTCATCTCTCCGGATTCGACGCGGCTTCGCCGTCCTGGCAGGACTCGGAATCACGCTGGCCGCATCCCTCTGGGCTCAGAAACCGGCCCAGAGCCCGAGCGAGTTTTATCTCTCCTACGTCGCGGCCGCGGAAAAGATGAAGAGCCTGAAGGACATCCTGCCCTACGTCCCGGCGGACCAGGCCGCGATGATGAGCAAGATGCCCAAGGAATTCGACAAAGAGATGCAGGAAGCGGTCAAGAAGGAGCTCGTCACGGACGTCAAGATCCAGAAGGAGTCGCCGTATCAGGACGGTTACCTGCTGCAGATGACCGGGACGCAGAAGGCGGCTTCGAAGAAGGTCACCGGCTGGGCCAAGATCATCAAGGAGAACGGGTCCTGGAAGCTCGCCAAGGACGACTGGTCGGGCACGCCCCCGCCCGCGCCTCCAAAGATTCCCGCCACCGTCGCCGAGTCCGGCAAGGCCGTCGGCGAGTTCACCGTCAACGGGCAGACCGCCAAGCTTCTTTACGCGCGGGCCGTCGCCGAGCCCGACAGCTTCGACAAGACCAAGACGGCGTACAAGGTCACGCTGTCCGACGGGCCCTGGAATCCGAAGGACTACAACCAGAACGACAAGGTCAAGGCCGGTACGCTCCATTACGTCGAGCTCTCGATCGGCGGGAAGAATCAGATCTACGGGACGATGCTCTACCACCGGGGGTTCGCGAGTGGCGGGTTCATGAGCAGCGCCGGTTCGGGACATACCTTCGAAGCGGAGAAGATGGGTCCCGACGTCATCGCCGGACGCGCTTATCTCGAGGGACCGCAGTCGGCCGGCGGGCAAACCTTCTACTACGCGGCCACGTTCCGGGCGCCGATCGAGAAGCCGGGCAAGTGACCAGCGCACGGATAACAATTTCTATATTGTGCGCCGCAGCGGTCCTGGGCGCCGCGCCGACGTCCGCGCCGGCTCAGCCGCTCTCCCGCAAGGAGATCGAGCAGGCCCTCCGCTACGAAAAACATCCGGATCCCGTCTTCGCGAGAGTCGATCCCGAGTCGCTCCGCAAGTCGATCGAGATCGTCGCGGGCCGCAGCTACGCGGTCTTCGGCTACAACACCCCCTCGGTGATCGTCCGACTGCCCGCGACCGACAACAGCGCGTACGCGAAGGTGGACTTTCCCGAAGCGAAGCCCCTCGGTAAGGACGGAAAGGTCCTGCCCCATGAGATCGAGAAGGGACTCTACGATTCGGACTCGCACTCGACGCAAATCCGCTTCGTCGCGCCCGGCAGAAAGAATCTCGTTCCGCTCGTGCGCGCGACGGGCCGGGTGACGGTCCGCTATCCGATTGCCGTGCACACCACAGCCGTCCGCGCCTCGCCGCAGGCCGCGGATCTCGGCCTCGCGATCGACGGTCCCTACGTGACCTATTCGGAGAAGGCGCTCGGCCTTCCGGAGGCGGCGGCCTTCACCGGAATTGAGCCTCTGCGGGCCTACGACGCCTCGGGAAGGCGGCTGGAGCGCTACGACGGATTCCAGAAGACCGAGTTCAAGAACGAGGTCTCGAAGCGAACCGTCGCCTTCTGGGGGCCTGTCGCAAGCGTGCGGTTCGATACCGTCGACTCGTGGTCGGAGCTCGAGATCCCTTTCGACCTGCCCGCCGCTCCGATGCGCCCCGCAGGCCGGGAGGGAATCGGGCCGTAGACCGTCGCCCTGCGCTACGCTTCGCGGTCTGCGAGCTTTCGCGCGCACCGCCAGGGCGCTCGGCCAAAGCGCCTCGACGGCCTGGCTGACCTCGAAGCTCCGCTCCGGCTGGCGCCGGTCAATCCAGCCTAAGGCAATTGACGGATTGCGCTAGCCGCCGCCGCTACTTCTTCGCCTGCACCGCCTTCTCCACGTCGGCGATCTCCCTGGGAGCGCCGCAGGAGAGGCAATCGAAGCCGGTCGGAGTGACCAGAACGGTGTCCTCGATCCGCACGCCGATGTTCCACCACTTGGGATCCACGCCCGCCGTGTTGGCCGGGATGTAGATCCCCGGCTCGACGGTCAGAACCATTCCCGGCTCGAGCTTGCGCGGACCCGAGTCGAGGGTGTAGCGCCCGACGTCGTGCACGTCGAGCCCCACCCAGTGCGAGATGCCATGAACCGTGAACTTCTTGTACGCGCCTTCGGCGACGAGCTTGTCGACGTCGCCGGCGAGGAGGCCGAGCTTCACCAGCCCCGCAGTCTGGAGGCGCGCGGAGGTCTTCTCGATCTCGTCATGGGTGACGCCGGGCTTGACCGCCGACATGGTTCCCTTCTGCGCCGCCAGCACGGCCTCGTAGACCGCGCGCTGCTCCCTGGAGAAGCGGCCGGACACGGGATAGGTGCGGGTGATGTCCGTCGCGTAATAGCCGCACTCGGCACCGGAGTCGTTCAGGAGGACTTCCCCGTCCTTCATCTGGCGGTCATTTTTCTGCCAGTGCAGGAAGATCGAGTTGGGGCCGGATCCCACGATCGAGGGATAGGCCATGCGGTGGGCGCCGTTGGCCAGACAGTAGGAATCGAGCGCGGCCTGGACCTCGAACTCGAATCTGCCGGGCGCCGCGGCGCGCATCGCCAGCGTGTGACCTTTGGCGCTCATCTCGGCGGCCCGGCGCAGGAGCGCGATCTCGTCGGCATCCTTGACGATCCGCATCTCGTGCAGGATCTGGCGCGGATCGACCGTGGTCATGGGCCCGGCGTCCCGCGACCGCGTCCGCTCGATCGTCGCTCGCACCTTCTCTCCCCACTCCGCGTCGCCTCCGTTGGAGAAATAGAGGACCTCCGGCCCGATCAAATACCCCGACGGCGCCTTGCCCGGCTCGGAGCCCAGGAGCGTGTTCTCGAAATCGGCGATGGGGAAAGCGGCGTCGGCGCCGTACTGCGAGACTGCTCCTTCGGGACCCGGTCGGGGACCCTCGTACGTTTCCCGGCGCAGGTCGTGCGGCCGGACGTAAAGGATGAAGCGCTTTCCGTCCGCCGCTCCCGGGCGAAAGACCGCGATCGATCCCGGCTCTTCCAGGCCGGTCAGGTAATAGAAGTCGGAGTCCTGCCGGTACGGGTACTCGACGTCGTTGGACATGATCCGTTCGGGCGCTCCTCGCAAGATCACCAGGGCGTTGGGGGCGAGCCGCGCGAGGAAGCTCTCCCGGTGGCGCCGGAACATGTCATTGGGCGGCCGGGAAACCGGGAAGTCCAGGGCCCGGGAAGTCGGGGCGGCAAGAAGGAGAGACGCCCACACGAAAAGAGACATCGTGATGCGGGGACGCGGCGGCGGAAGGAGGCGCATGCTCACCTCTTGGAGATGAAAGACCAGGGAGCGGTGGAAGTCGAAGGGGGAAGACCGGGAGACGCGGCGGAAGACTCCGGCCGGATGACCGCGGCGATGCGATCGCGATGCGTCTTGATGAGCCGCCGCACCGGCACGCCGGAGGCCGCCTCCTCCAGGATGTCCGCACCCGATTCGTCCATCTTGGCGAGGTAGGCCTCCCAGATCGACTCGTTCACGGACATCCCGCGGAAGACGACGTTGTCCATCCGCTCGAAGGCGCTCTGGAGATAGGCGAGCTGACGCTTCAGGTAATCCTCGTCCGCCAGGGACTGGTTCTCGTAGGGAGTGTGGGGCTTGGGAATGAACGCGTTGACGGAAGGGACGATCTGCGCCACACGCCCCCGGCGGCGCCCCTCGGACACGGCGATCGCGTGGAGATCCTCCACCAGCCGGACGAGATCCCGGACGTCCTCTTCGGTCTCCGATGGCAGGCCGACCTGAACGTAGAGCTTCAGCCGCGTGAAGCCGCGGGCAAAGATCATCCGGACCTTCTCGCGCAGCATCTCGTCGGAGACTTTCTTGTTGATGTGGCGGCGCAGTCGCTCGTTTCCCGCCTCCGGCGCGATTGCCAGCGCCCGCTCCCCCTGCCGGGCCAACACCTCGAGAATCGGATCCTCGATGGCGTCGATCTTGATCGATGAGAGGGCGATGTGGTACCCGAGCGACGCCAGACCCTGGAGGATCGCGGTGATCTCGGGGTGGTCGCAGACGGCCGTGGCAATGAGGCCGGCACGGTCCGTCAAGGGGCGAGCCTCGCGGGCAACCTTGAGGATCGACGCCGCCGGATACTGCTTGATCGGGGCCATGGCGTAAGCGGCCCAGCAAAACCGGCACATTTCGGTGCAGCCGCGCGAGATCTCGATCAACAGCTTGTCGGCGAGCTC
>DATFTF010000218.1:0-6411 GCA_035262245.1 Thermoanaerobaculia bacterium | reverse complement strand
AAGGAAGTGCAATTAGTGGTCGACGTAGGCGTCGCCGAAGGCCCGGCGTGCGAACTCGCTCTTCTCGAACTCGCGGATCGCGTCGGTCAGGGTCCGGGGAATGTGCGGGATCTCGCCCGCCGCGTAGGCATTTCCCGAGTGGGCCGGGCCGGGATCGGCTTTGCGCTCGATTCCGTCGAGCCCGGCGGCGAGAGCGGCGGCATAGGCCAGGTAAGGATTGGCGTCCGCGCCGGGCATCCGGCATTCGATGCGCAGCGACGCTCCGGAGCCGACGATGCGGAATCCTGCGGTCCGGTTGTCCGCGCTCCAGGCGACGGCCGTCGGGGCGAACGACCCGCTCTGGAACCGCTTGTACGAGTTGACAGACGGCGCGAAGCACACCGCGAGCTCCCGCGCACGCGCCATCCAACCCCCCAGAAACCAGGCAAATACGTCGCTGGCGTTGACGGGACCGAGCTGGCGGTCGCCGGCGAAAAGGCCGCGCCCGCCGTCCCGGTCCCACAGGGAGAGATGCTGGTGCATGGAGCTCCCGGCGAGCTTCTCGTCCCACTTGGCCATGAAGGTGACGGAATGCCCCGATCCGAAGGCGATCTCCTTGGCGGCGTGCTTGGAGAGGACGTTGCGGTCCGCCTGCTCGAGGACCTCACAGTACCGGGCGTTCAGCTCCTGCTGCCCGGGTCCCCACTCCCCCTTGGAGCCCTCCATGGGAACGCCGCTCGCCTCCAGATGGCGCACGATCGCGCCGATGACCGGCTCCTCCTTGGTGCCCTGGAGCACGTGGTAGTCCTCGACATAGGAGCCGAAGGTCTCGAGGTCGTGGTAGTGCTTGCGGCGCGCGCTGTCGTAGGTTTCGCGAAAGAGATAGAGCTCGATCTCCGAGCCCGCCCGGACCAGATAGCCCATCTCTCGCGCGCGCTCGACCTGGCGGCGCAGCACTCGGCGGGGCGCGATCTCGATCGGTTTGCCGCCGGGCTCGCCGGCCAGATCGCACAGCACCAGCGCGGTTTTGGGAAGCCAGGCCGCTCGGCGCGCGGTCTCCCAATCCGGAACGGCGCGGAAATCTCCGTAGCCGGACTCCCAGCTCGTGAACCGGTATCCGGGGACGGGATCCATCTCCATGTCGCAGGCCAGCAGGTAATCGCAGGCGTGCATGCCGTGCTCGGCCACGCTCTCTACAAAGAAGCGGCCGACGAAGCGCTTGCCCATCAGGCGGCCGTAATAGTCGGGAAAGACAGCCAGCACGGTTTCGATCTCGCCCGAACCGACCGCGCGCTCGAGGTCGAGGCGCGAGAGCCGGCCGGGGATCGCTTCTCCCGGCTCGCGCATCCGCTTCCCCTATTCCTCGCTCAGGAAAACGGTCTTCGTCTCGCTGTAGGCCTCCAGGGCCGCGAGACCGAGCTCCCGCCCCAGACCGCTCTGCTTGACGCCGCCGAAGGGGGCCTCCACGAAAACGCTGCGGCTGCTGTTGACCGAGATCACGCCGGTCTCCACCGCCCGGGCCACCCGAAGAGCCCTCGCGAGATCGCGCGTCCAGACCGATCCGGAGAGACCGTACAGGCTGGCGTTGGCCAGCGAGACCGCGTCCTCCTCGTCCTCGAACGGTATGGCCACGATGACCGGGCCGAAAATCTCCTCCTGGGCGATCCGCATGCCGTTGTCGGCCCGGGCGAAGAGAGCCGGCGAGAGGTAGGCGCCGGCAGAGAGAGCCGGCTCCCGCGGAGCTTCTCCGCCGCAGACGCGCTCGGCCCCTTCGCTCTCACCCACCTCGATATACCGCGCCACGCGGTCTCGGTGCGCCCGCGTCACGAGCGGCCCCATCTCGGTCTCTGAAGAAAGCGGATCGCCCACGCGGATGGCCTCCATACGCCGCGCCAGGTCCGCGATGAAGCGGTCGTAGATCGGCCGCTGGATCAGAAAGCGCGACCGCGCGCAGCAATCCTGCCCGGCGTTGTCCAGGGCGCTCCACAGGGCCGAGGGGAGGCAGGTTTCCAGGTCCGCATCGGCGAAGACGATGCATGCGGATTTTCCGCCGAGCTCCAGGGAAACGCGCTTGATCGTGTCGGCGGCCAGGCGCATCACCTCGCGGCCCGATTCGGTCGAGCCGGTCAGTGAGACCTTGCGGACCAGAGGGTGGGTCACCAGCGCCCGTCCGACGACCTCGCCCCTCCCCGTCAGAACCTGGAGCGCGCCTTCCGGGAGGCCCGCTTGCAGCCCCAGCTCCGCCAGGCGCAGGGCCGAGAGCGGCGTGTCGCTCGCCGGCTTGACCACGACGGTGTTGCCCATGGCCAGGGCCGGAGCGATCTTCCAGGTCGCGATGACGAATGGGAAGTTCCAGGGAACGATCGCCGCGCACGGGCCGAGCGGACTGGCGAGCGTGAGGCTCACCCCTCGGGCGGAGACGGGAATGGTCCGGCCTCCGAACTTGGTCACCGCCCCGGCGTAGTACTCGAAGCAGTCCGCACCGGCCAGAATCTCCTCGCGCGCCGCGCGGAGGGGCTTGCCGACGTTGCGGCTCTCGACGGAGGCCAGCTCCTCCGCGTGGTCGCGAATGAGCCCGGACAGATCGAGCAGGATTCGGGCGCGCTCGCGTGGCAGCCGGCGGCCCCACTCCTTGCGGAAGCACGTCTCCGCCGCCACGGCCGCGGCGTCCACCTCGCGCGCTGTCGCCTCCGCGACGCGGGCCAGCGTCTCGCCCGTGGCGGGATTGACCAGAAGCCTTCCCTCGGCGGTGGCGACAGTCGGAAACTTCTCGGCGGCGATGGTGTCCGATGGGGCCCTGGTCACGGCTCCACCCCCTTGCGCAGGCAGGCGGACATTCTATCTGTGGGATGGGAACGAATCCGACGAGGGGGAGGAGCGGGAGGGATATAGCATATATGATATACTCGCGCTCTCCCCGAACGGGGCCAGGCCCCCGCGATCACCCCCGGAAACGCCGCCGCAGGAACTCCATGGTCATGGCCACTCCGAAGCCGGTGGCGCCGGCATCGTAGCCGGCATAGTCCTTCTCGAAGTGGGCGGTCCCGGCGATGTCCAGATGCGCCCATGCGACCCCCGGCGGGGCGAACTCCTTGAGAAACACTCCCGCGTTGATTGTCCCCGCGGCCCGCCCCCCGGTGTTCCTCATGTCCGCCCACTCGGACTTCAGGTTCTCGCGGTAGTCGTCCCACAGCGGCAGACGCCAGAGGCGCTCTCCAGTCGCCTCCCCGGCCGCGAGAAGCTCTCGGGCCAGATCCTCCGACGACGTCATCAGGCCGGCGCACTCGTGGCCCAGAGCGATGATGACCGCGCCGGTCAGGGTCGCGAAGTCGAGGATCACGTCGGGGCGATATTTCTCGGCGTAGGAGAGGGCGTCGCCCAGAATCAGGCGCCCCTCCGCGTCGGTGTTGTCGACCTCGACGGTCTTTCCGTTGCGCATCCGGAGGATGTCGCCGGGGCGCGTGGCCGAGCCCCCGGGCATGTTTTCCGTCAGAGGCGCCAGTGCGATCACCCGCGCCGGGATCGCCAGCCGGCGCGCCGCCGCGGCGCAGGCGAAGACCGTGGCCGCTCCCATCATGTCGTACTTCATCTCCCCCATCGACGCGGCCGGCTTGATGGAGATGCCCCCCGAATCGAAAGTGATCCCCTTTCCGATCAGCACGGCGGTGCCGCGGGGACGGGCCGGACGGAACTCGCCAATCGCAAAAACCGGAGGGCGGGCGCTTCCCGCGTTGACGCCGAGCAGGCCGCCCATCTTCTCGCGCTGGATTTGCCGCAATCCCAGCGTCGTGAATCGCAGCCCGTGGCGCCGCGCCAGGACCCGGGCCGCGCGGGCGAAATCGGCGGGACCGAGATCGTTGCCCGGGGTGTTGCCGAGGTCGCGCGCCCAACCGACCACGCCGGCGAGAGCCTCGGCTTCGGCGGCCCGCTCGGCGGTCCGCCGCGGTTCGAGCGCGGGAGGAGCCAGCACGACCGCCTCGCTCTGGCGGGGCCACCGCGGATGACGCGACTTGTAACGGTCGAACAAGTAATCTGCCTGCGCGATCTCGCGCAGAAGCATGCGCATTGATTCTTCGGAGATCCCGGCACCGAAGGCCAGGGTGAACCGGCTGCGCCCGGCCCGCAGAGCCGCGCGGATCGACTGCCGAACCGCGCGACGGAGCTTCCCCGGCGTGGCTGGAATCTTCCCCAGACCCACCAGAGTCCAGCCTCCGCTGCCGGTCAAGGTCCCGGTGGTCTCCTTGTCCCTTCCCCGGAAGCCGCCCGCCCGAACCGCCTGCCGAATCTCGCCGCGGATCGGCCGGGGCGCGTCGCCCGAGGGATCGCGCGACTCGTGGAAGAAGCCGATGGCCGTCCTGCCCCGTGCGGCGGGCCGGTTCTTTCGGACCTGAATGCGCATGGCGGGCAACAATAGCAGGAGCCCCCACGGTTGTCGTCTTGCCCGATCGTGCTAAGGTCGCCCTCCATGAGCTCGTTGATCGAGACGCATCTGGGGGGCGCCCGGCTTTCCCGACGGGGGAAGGTGCGCGAGCTCTACGATCTCGGCGACGCCCTGCTGCTCGTCGCGAGCGACCGCATCTCGGCCTTCGATTGCGTGCTGACTCCGGGCATTCCGGACAAAGGCAAGATCCTCACGCAGCTCTCCAACTTCTGGTTCCGCAAGTTCCCCGAGATCGAGAACCATTTGATCGAGACCGACGTCGCCCGCTTTCCGGAGGCCCTGCAGGCCGACCGGTCCGTCCTGGAGGGACGCAGCGTCCTGGTGCGCAAGGCCGAGGTGATCCCCTTCGAATGCGTCGCCCGCGGGTATCTGGCCGGATCGGGATGGCAGGAGTACAAACAGACCCGGCGCGTCTGCGGAATCCGGTTGCCCGAGGGGCTCGGGGAAGCCTCCCAATTGTCGGAGCCGATCTTCACCCCAGCGACCAAGAGCGAGAAGGGGCATGACGAGAACATCCCCTTCGACCGGATGGCCAACGAGATTGGAACCGAGACCGCCGAGACTCTACGGGACCTGACGTTGAAGCTGTATCGCATGGCCAGCGAGTACGCGCTGGCTCGCGGGCTGATCCTCGCCGACACCAAGCTCGAATTCGGGATGCTCGACGGGCGCATCCTCTGGATCGACGAGGCCTTCACACCCGATTCGTCGCGCTACTGGGAAGTGCGGCGCTATGCGCCCGGTCGGAGTCCGGCTTCCTTCGACAAGCAGTTCGTGCGCGACTGGCTCGAGTCCACCGGATGGACCAAGCGACCTCCCGCTCCGCGCCTTCCCGAGGGGATCGTGCGCACGACCAGGGAGAAATATCTCGAGGCCTTCCGGGTGTTAACCAACTCCATGCCGGAGTTCATCCAGGCCTGATTCCATCAAACCCTGACGGCACAGGTGTTTACGCCGGTGCCGATCCCCGCCGGAGTCCTGGCACGGCGTTTGGATCTCAGGGTGAAGCGGCGTCGATCGGCGCCGCAGGAGGAGTGGGACGAGGAGATACCTATGCAAAAGAAATCTGGATTCGTTTTTCTTGCTCTCGGATTCTTCGCCGTCGCCAGCCTTTGTCTCGCCCAGAACGCCGACCGGAACACGGCGGGGCCTACGAAGAACGACCTGAGCCTTCGAGTCTCGGAGCCGGTCGAGGGCGCGACGATCACCGGAAGCTCGGTCCGCGTGACCGTGGACTACGCCCGGACGATTTTCGGGCAGGGCCAGGGAACCAAGTTCGGGGAGACCACGTATCCTCCCGCCAAATTCAACGTCTTTCTCGATGGTAAGCTCCAGCAAACGCTGACCGCCGGCGAATCCAATGTTGCAACGCTTGAGAACGTGCCGCCGGGACCTCACAAGATCACCATCGAGGCGGCCAACATCAGCGGAGAGGTGATCGATCGCAAGCAGATCAGCATCACGACCACGGCGAAGACCGCCACCGCCCAGACGTCGTCCACGAGCTCGGACAGCAGCTCGTCCGCCGCGGCGGCTCCCGCGCCTCCGCCGGCGACTTACTCGTCGTCCCCGCCTTCGCAGACCTCCTCTCCACAGACCGCCCCTCCCCAGACAAGCACCACTCTGCCCCGAACCGGTTCCTCCGCCCCGAGTCTCGCCGTCGCGGGGCTGGCCCTGGCCCTCTCGGGAGTGTTTCTTTCGAGGAAGACTCGCTAGAGCTCGAAATCGGGAGTCCGGCCCGCCCAGCGCGGGCCGGTAACCTCCCGGCGAGGACAACATGAACACCATCCTGTCGTGGAGACTCGGCCGGGCAATGACCGCCATCCTCCTCGCCTGCGGAATCCTCGCTGCGGCCGCAGTGGGGCAGGCCATGTATACGGAGCTCACCCGGCGACCTCTCTCCTCCTCGCCGGTCGTCTTCGCGCCGCTCGAGGAGGGGGACCTGGTCGGAAGGGTCATCGCCCCGCGCGTCGGTCTGGACTCGCCCGTCT
>DATFTF010000217.1:0-4092 GCA_035262245.1 Thermoanaerobaculia bacterium | reverse complement strand
ACCAAGAAGTAGTCGTCGGAACCCTCACACGACCACGGGAAGGCCCCCCAAGCGGGGGCCTTATTTATTTGAGTTGAGAGCGGAAGGCGCCTGAGTCTCCGTCTCTCACTTCTTAACTCTTAACTCTCAACTCTCAACTTCTCTCTATTCACAAAATCGCTGGCCGCGGCGGTCGCAGCGCGACCAGCGGCCAAGAATTTTCTAAACCGAGGCCTCCAAACCGGCGGAATGTTCCTTCATTCTCAATTCTTGTTCCCTACCCTATTCACAAATCACCAACCACAAATCACAATTCCTCAGTGCTTCCTCTCTGGGTAGATGTCCTGCTGGCGGGCACCGCGGCCGGCTCCTTGTACGCCGTCTCGCGTCTCCGAGCTCGGGAACGCCGGCTCATCGCGAGGCTGCAAGCCCGCGAACAGCGCGGACACTTTCTGAGCGAATCGCCCGACCTGCGCCAGATCCTGCGCCATGCGTTTTCGGCTGTCCGCGAGATCCTGCCGCTCTCGCGATTTCTCTTCTTTCGCATCGGAGAGGAGGGCCGCGTCGAAGAGGCGTGGATGGCGGCATCCTCTCCCGGCGGGGAGCCATCGGAACCTGCCCTCGACCCGACCAACCCTCACCTGGGTGAATGGGTCGATCCCGGCCGCCTTCTTCAGCTCACCGCGACCGAGACCGATCGCTCGTTTGCGCCGCGCGATCTGTTGGCGGGACGTCCCGCGACTCGCCGCCTGCGGCTGCCGCTCTACTCGGGTGACCGCCTCATCGGTTACCTCGTGCTCGAGAGCGGCGAGTCCATCGACGACGCGCGCAAGAGCGAGATCCGGGCACTGCTCCCCCCGCTCACCACCTCGCTGCACGTACTGCGAAACTGGACCATCGCGGTGACCGACGAGCTGTCCGGCCTCGCCTCCCGTCGCTACTTCGAAACTCGCCTGGCTGAGGAGTGGTCGCGCCGAGACCGCTATGGCGGTTCGGTCGCTGTCGCTTCCTTCGACCTGGACCGCTTCAAAGCCATCAACGACTCTTTCGGCCACGCAGCAGGGGATGTCGCCATCCGGCGCTTCGGAGAGATTCTTCGAGCCGCGGTCCGCGGTTCGGATCTCGCGTGCCGCCACGGGGGAGAAGAGTTTGCGGTCTTATTTCCCGAGGCCGATGCCGAGGCGGCCCGCGCCGTGGCGGAAAGGGTCCGCGCGGCGCTCGCCAAGAAAGCCTTCGAGATCGAGGGACGGACATTCGCCGTGACGGTCTCGGCCGGCATCGCCGACGCTTCGAGCGCGCCCGGACGCGAAGAGCTGATGCACCGAGCGGATAAGGCCCTTTACGCGGCCAAAGAGGGCGGACGCAACCGCGTCGTCGTGTGGCGGGCAGGGTTGACGCCGTGAGCCCCGAAGAAATCGAACGGCTCCTCGACGAAATGATCGAGAGCCAGCGCCGCCGCCTGGTCGCCCTCGCGCGCCGAATCGAGCCGGATCTCACGCCGGAGGATCTGTTACAGCCCCACGATCACCCGCGCCTGTCTGCCCATCCGGAGTTTCAATACGAAGACGGGATCCTGGCGGGCTACCTCGCCATGCGGGCCGCTTTGCGCGCCCATCGATAAAAGACTCGAGGCAGTTTCCGCCGGCTCCGCGTAGTCAGGGTCGCGATCGTCTGGGCATGGAGGCGGATCCACCGCTCGTCCTCAGGCCGGACGCCGAGCTCTCCCAGCAGGCGGCCCGACTCTCTGGCCAGACGCGCCAGCACCTCTTCGTCGACCATCAACGCCGCCGGATCCCTGCCGCCGAGAGCAGGGAGGACACGGTCGCCTCCCATGTCAGGGCCGCCGCGCGCTCCCGGCCGCGCCGCCCGAGCTCCGCGAGAGCCTCCTTCTGGTCCCACGCCATCCGCAGAGCCGCCCCGAGAGCCTCCGGCGTCGCGGGCACGACGAAGCCCGTCTGGCCGTCGCGCACGAACTCGAGCGGTCCTCCCGCGTCCTCCGTCGTGACGACGGCTTTTCCCGAGAGGTATGCCTCCAGGGGCACGTAACCCAGATCCTCATCCGCGGTCGGGACGACGACCAGGCGCGCGTTCGCATACAGCTCGATGAGGCCCTCGTCATCGACATGCCGGACCCAACGCACCCGGTCAGCGACAGACTTTTCCTCCGCCACTCGCTGTAGCCGCCCCTCGTCCGGCCCGGACCCGACGACGGTCAGGCGCGCCTGTGGCGCATGCTGCAGAGCCGACACGGCCAGATCCACGCGCTTCCAGGCATCCAGGCGTCCGACCGCGAGCGCGTAGTCCCCCGCCGCCCCCTCCCGGTATCGCCCCGCGAGCGGAGGCGGATGGTAGAGGGGTTCGCTCGCGATCCCGTTGTACTTCGCGAGGCGCGCCGCCACGTTGGCCGAATTGGCGAACACGTGACGCGCCTCCGTCAGGCCCACACGGTCGATCTCCGCGATCGTCTCGCGTGTGCGCCGATCCTCCGGAGAGGAAGTGAAGTCGCTGTAAGGCGTGCCGAATTGATCGTAGACCTGTCGATACTGATGAATGAGCCAGACGATCTTGTTGTCATGCCGCACGGCGTAGCTCGGGAAACGCGTCGCGATGACCGCGTCCACGGGACGATTGCCGACCTCGGAGAGATCGAGGCTCCGCCACGCGAGCGCGCTCCTCACCAGATCGAAGCGATCTCGCTCGATCAGGGGTATGGTCACGAGGTCCGCCTCGATCTCCCGCCGTCGCAGCTCTTCCGTGAGCCGGCGAACGTGCCGCTCCGCCCCGCCATGCGAAAAGGGGCTCTGAACGGCGAGAACCAGTACGCGAGGAGATTGAGTCATTGATTCATTGAATCATTGCGCGATCGATCCGTGAGTCAACGAACCAATGAATCAACCAACAAATGAATCAATTCTCCGCCGGCCGGAAGCCGATCAGCGCGTAGTCCTGGGGACCGAAGAGCAGCCGATTCAGCTTGGCTTCGTTGTTGCCCTTCTCTTCCAGACGCTCCTCCACCGGCAGGGGTGCCCGATACTCGATGCGGACTTGCCCGAATCCCGCCGCCTCCGCTAAGAAGCGCAGGCTCTCCGGAGGAACCGGTCGGACGTGCGACGGGTCAAGATAAAACGTCTTCCAAGCGGAAAGAGTATCGGTGTTGATCGTCTCGAGCAGGAGAAGTCCTCCCGCCGCCAGAGCTCGGCGGGCCTCGCGCAGAAACGTGAAGACCGTCTCCGCAGTCCAATGCTCCACAACCTGAAGGGCCACGACCGCACCGAGGCTGCCGGCGGGCTGCTGCGCGAGCGCAGCGATCGCGTCGCCCTCCTCCACTTCGAGACCCGATCCTCGCGCCTCAGCGGCCGCAATCGGATTGATCTCGACTCCCCGGGCGGGAATTCCCTTTTCGGCGAGAATCCGCAGCAGCTCTCCGCGGCCGCATCCGACATCGAGCACCGGACCGGGAAGACCCGCCAGGATCGCCGCGTAGTCCCGCTGCCGGGCGAGGATCTCGTCGGGACGGCCGCGAAAACGCTCTTCGAAGAGGCTGTAGACGCCGGGCGGAATGGCAGTCGGCGGCGCACCCGGCGGAGCCGACGCGGGAGGACTGGCGGTTCGGCCTTGGGAAAGCGCCTCGAGTGCCGATAAGCGGCCGTCCTCGATCGCCGCCCGGCGCTCCCAGGATTGCAACGTGCGCTTCATCTCCGCGACCGCGCTCTGCCGGCTCGCCTGATCCTTTCGAAATCCCGCGAGCTCTGAGTCGAACTGGTCGACGGCCTTTCTCTGGCTCGCCAATCCCGCGAGGATCGCTTGAAGGGATTCGAGCGTCAGCGCATTGAATGCGGCCTGATCCCGCCAAAGAAAGCGCAACGCCCTCAGGGCGAGCTTCTTGAAGAAGGACAGCGGGGCTCCGGGAGGGATCGAGGGCGTGATGTTCCTGGCCGCGCGTTCCAATGCGAGGCGAGCGCCCTCCTCCTCGCCGGAGGACTGCATCGCGGGGCGATTCGTCGGCGGAGGAGAAGTCTCGGAAACCGCCAGGCGAATCTCTTTTGCGAGATCCGCGGCGAGCTCGCTCGGCGCCGTCATGGCAGCGAGGATACGGGCGGCATGGGGCGAGAC
>DATFTF010000216.1:0-2286 GCA_035262245.1 Thermoanaerobaculia bacterium | reverse complement strand
CCTTCAACAGCTTCCAGGTCTCCGCAGCCGCGGGCACGATTTTCGTGGCCGGCGTCCTTCCGGCCCTGCTCGTTCTTCAGTGGGTGGGTGGAGCCGAGACGGTGGACGTGGAGCAAGGCGTCTGATGAGCCGCCTGGAGGTGCGGGGCCTGTCCAAGTCGTACGCCGGGATGCCGGCGGTGACCGGCGTCTCCCATGTCTTCGCCGACGGAGAGATCACCACGATCGTCGGTCCCAGCGGATCGGGAAAAAGCACCACGCTGTGGATGATCGCCGGGCTGACCGCGCCCGACGCGGGAACGGTGCTCGTCGACGGGGCCGACGTCACAGAGGTGCCCGCGGAGCGGCGCGAGATCGGCATGGTCTTCCAGAGCTATGCGCTTTTTCCGCACCTGTCCGTGCGGGAGAACGTCGAGTTCGGTCTGCGCGTCCGGAGAGTCCCGCGAGCGCAACGACGGGCTCTGGCCGTCGACGCCCTCCGTCTGGTGAGGCTGGAATCGTTCGGCGAGCGGCGCATCCGGGAGCTCTCGGGCGGGGAGCAGCAGCGGGTGGCCCTGGCGCGCGCGCTCGCTTACCGGCCCAAGGTTCTCCTGATGGACGAGCCCCTCTCCGCGCTCGACGCGAAGCTCCGGGAGCAGCTGCGCATGGAGCTGGCCGCCCTGCTTCAGGAGCTCAAGATCACGACGGTCTACGTCACCCACGACCAGGTCGAGGCGATGAGCCTGGGCCGGGAGCTCGTGGTGGTCCATGCCGGCAGGGTGGAGCAGTCGGGAGCGCCGCGCGAGGTCTACCGCCGGCCGGCGAACGCCTTCGTCGCCAACTTCCTGGGATCCGCGAACATCTTCGAAGCGGTGTGCTCCAAGCGAGCCGCCGGCTCCGTCATCGAGCTTCCCTTCGCCGAGATCCCCGCTCCCGAAGGCGCTCCGAGAGGCGAGTGCTGGGCCATGGTTCGTCCGGAGGACGTGGAGATCTCCTCCAACGGCGCCGGCACGATCCCGTGCGAGTTCGAAGCGATGTTCTTTCTCGGAAATCAATGCCGGTTGAGGGTGCGCGTGGGCCCGTGGAGCCTGCTGGCCGACGCGCCCAACCACTTCACGATGGCCGAGGGGACGCGGCTCTCGCTGGCGGTTCGGCCCGGAAAAGTCGTCGTTTGGCCGCGCCAGATCGGCAACGGCCCGTCGCCCTAACAGCAGCTCTTGTCGGGATCCGGTGAGCAACAGGCGGCCGCCGCGTTGGCGCCGGGCGCAATGACCTGGAACGAGCCGCGGTAGGGTTCGCGCGAGAGCCTCGCGGCCACCTCGGCGGAGACCGGCCGTGGCTCGTTGCGAGGAAAGAGTGCGCCGTCGTCGTCGACGAAGGCCTTGGCCGGACCGAGGTAGATCGCCCGGTGCTCCGCGGTCTGCCCCGTCGCCGTGGGGGAGCGTTTGTAGCCGCGCACCGTGGCCGAGTAGAAAGGCATGCCCTCGACGGTGCGCCAGAAGGTCTTGGACAGGAGCTGCAGTCCGTAGAAGCCGGCGCGCTCGAGCTCGGCGAGGAACTCGTCCTGCGTCAGCGCTCCCACGATGCACTCGCCCCAGAGCTGCGGATTGGTCTTGAGCCGCGCCGGCACGCGGGTCTCGGACACGATGTCGGAGAGGACGACCCGTCCGGACTCCTTGAGGATGCGGTGGGCTTCGGCGAAGACCGCCGGCTTGTCGGGGGAGAGGTTGATGACGCAGTTGCTGGTCACCAGATCCACCGAGGCGCTCTCGACCGGGACCTTCTCCAGGAAACCCTCGCGAAAATCGACGACGTCGTAGCCCAGGGCAGCCGCGACTTTGGGGCGATTCTCCGATGCGACGGCCAGCATGCGGTCGGTCATGTCGATCCCGATCGCCCGGCCGGAGGGCCCGACCAGCCGGGCGGCGAGGAAGACGTCGATCCCGGCGCCGCACCCGAGATCGACCATCGTCTCTCCGAAGGCCGGCTGCGCCAGACCGACCGGCGAACCGCAGCCGTAGAAACGGTCGATGACTTCTCTGGGAATGTGGGAGAGGAGATCGGCGGAGTAGGCCAGCCGGCAGCAGAGCTCCGGCTTGGGGATCTCGGCAGCGTCTCCGTAGTACTCGCGCACCCGCGCCCGCGGGCGATCGACGTCGAAGGAGAGCACGCAATTGGAGTGCGTTGTCAGCACGGGCTGATCGGCCAGAGTCCCGTCGGCGGTTCCGCAGGCGACGGAACCGGCTCCCATGGCGTGGTAAACGCGGGGGCGGTCGGCGGCGAGCGGTCCCAGGCGTCCGCATCGTTC
>DATFTF010000215.1:0-2004 GCA_035262245.1 Thermoanaerobaculia bacterium | reverse complement strand
GCTGGATGTCGGCGATCAGCCCCCATTCGAATCGTGACCGCAGGCGCTCCTCGAGCGTCGGAATCTCTTTCGGAAGCGCGTCGGAGGTCAGAACGATCTGCCGCTGCGCGTCGTGCAGGGCGTTGAAGGTGTGGAAGAACTCCTCCTGGGTCGAGTCCTTGCCGGCGATGAACTGCACGTCGTCCATCAACAGCATGTCGAGCTCGCGGTAGCGCTGCTTGAACTCGTGCATCTTCTCGAAGCGCAGCGCGTTGATGAGCTCGTTCAAGAACCTCTCGGCCGAGAGATAGAGAACGCGAGCGCCGGGGTTGCGCCTCAGGGCCTCCTGGGCGATCGCGTGCATCAGGTGCGTTTTTCCGAGTCCGACGCCGCCGTAGAGGAAGAGCGGGTTATAGGCGCGGGAGGGCGACTCCGCGACCGCCCGGGCGGCGGCGTGCGCGAACTGGTTGGATGAGCCGACGACGAACGTGGCGAAGGTGAAGCGGGGGTTCAGGAAGAGGCCGCGGACGCCGGGCGGTGCGGCGGAGGGAGGCGGAGCCGCCGGGGCCGCCGCGGATCCGGCCGGCTCGTAGTGGATCCTCATGTGCGGAAACCCGAGCGACGCCGACGCCTCCGAAAGAAGCGCGCCATGGCGCGAGGAGATCCAGTCGGCGAAAACCCGGCTGGGGACGGAAACCGTCAGATCGGCCGAATCGGGGCCTCCTGCGAGAGAGATCTGCCGCGTGGGCTCGAACCAGGTCTTCAACTCCTTGCCGTCGAGCTTGCCCTCGAGGCGCCGGATCATCGAGCTCCAGAGATCGTTCAACTGGCACCGCCAATTTCCACAGTTTTTCCACAGGCTGTGGAAGGTTCCCGCCCGATCGGGGTCGCGCAGTATATAGAAAGTCGAGGTCGAGTGTTGAGGGTCGAGAGAGGCCCGGAGATGCACTTGCCTCTCAACCCTAAACTCTCAACTTTCCTTGACTTTCTGTGGCTCCAGCCCTAGGATTCCCGCTCTTTTTATGAAAAGGACGTACCAGCCCAACAACCGGCGCCGCAAGCGCACCCACGGCTTTCTCGTGAGGATGCGGACGCGGTCCGGGCGCGCCGTGCTTTCGGCGCGCCGCCGCAAAGGGCGCAAAAGACTCTCGGTGTGAGCCCAGGCCCGGCCGTCCGGGAGACCTTCTCCCGGGACGACCGCCTTCGAAAGCGAAGAGAATTCGAAGAGTGCTATGCCTCCGGGGTCCGCGTGTCCGGACGCCACCTGCAGCTTTTTCTCCTGCCGCGCGGCGACGCCGGAAGCTGGCGACTCGGCGTCTCCGTGGGAAAAAAGTCAGGCAAAGCCGTCACGCGGAATCTCCTGCGGCGCCGCGCGAGGGAGATCTTCCGCCGCAATCGCCGTTCTCGTCCGGAGGGCCTGTCCGTCGTGATCAACGTCAAGCCCTCGGCCGCGGGGGCGTCCTTTTCGGAGTTTGCCGGTGACTATCTATCAGCCCTCGACCGAGGGATCGCAAGGCTTCGGGCCCGGTGAGAGCCTGACCCGCATCGTCGTCGCCCTCCTCGATTTCTACAAGAAGGCGATCTCGCCCTGGCTGCCGCCGGCCTGCCGGTTCGAGCCGACCTGTTCGGTGTATGCCCGTGAGGCGATCGTGCGCCACGGGCTGGGGAAGGGGTCGTTTCTGGCGTTTAAGCGATTGCTTCGCTGCCACCCTCTGCACGCCGGCGGTTTCGACCCTGTCCCTTGAAGTGTAAATACTGATGGAAAAAAGGTTATTGCTCGCGGCGGCACTCTCGCTAGCCGTCCTGGCCGCGTGGGAGCTGCTGATGCCCAAGCCTAAGAGGCCGCCGCAGCCGGCTCCTCCCGCCGCCGCTTCAGCATCCGGCCCGACTCCAGCCGCCGAGGCCTCGCCCGCTCCCGACCGGAATCTCCCCGCGCCGGTCTCCGGCCGCGCGGAGGAGAAGGCGGTCATCGAAAACGGACTCGTCCGCGCGACGTTCTCGAGCCGCGGAGGAGTCCTCGCGTCG
>DATFTF010000214.1:0-2233 GCA_035262245.1 Thermoanaerobaculia bacterium | reverse complement strand
GAGCGGTTTTCCGGTGATGGCGACCCACTTGCGGCCGTGGAGCTGCGGCTTGTTCGTGGCCGCGAGGGAGACGCCGGCCGCCCACACCCCCGCCAGCGCCGTAGAAACCAGAAGAACCCGCCCTGAACCCCGGATCCGTCGATGGATCATCCGAGCCTCCTCCTCGTCAGTTCGCCGGTTTTGCCGTGATCCTAGCGCAGTGAAACCTTCTCGAAGCCCGTCCGTAACTCCCCTTGACACTCGACAGGAACGAGGCAAGACTCCTGTAGACGATCTAAAGGAGATGCGATGACCCGAACCGATCTGCTGCAGGGGACCCTCGATGTCCTGATCCTGAAAACCCTCCGGGCGGCGCCGATGCACGGCTGGGGGATCTCCCAGCGCATTCAGCAGCTCTCCGAGGACGTGCTCCAGGTCAACCAGGGGTCGCTCTACCCGGCCCTCTACCGGCTGGAGGGGAAGGGCTGGATCCGCTCGACTTGGGGCGCCTCGGAGAACAACCGGCGCGCTCGCTTCTACGAGCTCACGAAGAAGGGACTGCGGCAGCTCGCCGAGGAAGAAGAGGGCTGGGAGCGGTTCGCGCAGGCGGTCTCCCGCGTACTCGCGGCCGGCTAAAGCGAACGGGAGGAGGCATCCATGGCATCCCGGATCCTGACGGCGCTTCGGGCCTTCCTGCGGAGGCGGGACGTCGAAGGACAGCTCGACGAAGAGATCCGCTTCCACCTCGACATGGAGACGCGGAAGCTCGTCGAGCGCGGCCTCCCCCAGCAGGAGGCGCGGCGCCGGGCGCTGGTGGCTTTCGGCGGAGTCGACAAGCACAAGGAAGAAACGCGCGATGCCACCGGCGCTCGGGTCCTGGAGACTCTCCTTCAGGACGTCCGCTACGGCGCGCGCGGCTTGCGGCGAAACCCGGTCTTCGCCTTCGCCGCCGTGGCGACGCTGGCTCTCGGCATCGGCGCCAACGCCGCCATCTTTTCGGTCGTCCACGGAGTCTTCCTGCAGGCCCTGCCCTACGGAGGGGGCGAGAGCCTCATCCGGCTGCGCCAGGACGCCTCCGGCATCAACGTGACCGATTCGCCCTTCTCGCCGGTCGAGATCGAGGACTACAACGCGAGGAACAAGACGCTCGAAGGCCTCGCCGAATACCACTCGATGTGGTTCGTCCTGCTGGGCAAGTCGGAGCCCGAGCGCGTGCAGACCGGGGTCGTCGCCGCGAACTACTTCGAGGTGATGGGGGTCCGGCCGATCCTGGGCCGCACGTTTCGCGCCGGCGAGGACGCGCCGGGAGCCGAGCCGCTGCTCGTCCTCTCCTACGACTACTGGATGCGGTCCTGGGGCGGAGACAAGGGAATCATCGGGAAACCGCTCCGGATGAACGACCGCGTCCACACGGTCATCGGGGTCCTTCCGCCGATGCCCGCCTATCCCGACGAGAACGATGTGTACATGCCGGTCTCCGCGTGCCCGTTCCGCGGCCGTCCCGAGATGTACCACGAGCGCAAGAACCGGATGGTCGCGGTGTTCGGGAGGATCAAGCCGGGAGTCTCGCTCGCCGCGGCGCAGGCGGACGTCAACGCCATCGCGCAGGCCCTGGCGGCCCAGTACCCGGCGGACTATCCCGCAAAGGGGACCGGGTTCGTGGTGACGGCCGTATCGCTGCGGGAAGAGCTGACGCACTCGGCGCGCCCGACGTTCCTCGTGCTCTTCGGGATCGTGGGCCTGGTCCTGCTGCTCGCGTGCGCCAACGTCGCCAACTTGACGCTCGCGCGCCTTCTTCGCCGGCGGCGGGAGCTCGCCCTGCGCGGCGCGCTCGGGGCCGGCCGGCTCCGCCTCGCCCGGCAGCTCGTTACGGAGAGTACGCTCGTCGCCCTCGCCGGAGGCGCTCTCGGAGTCCTCCTGGCCGCCGGCGGTTTGAAGCTCCTCGTCGCGTTCGCCGCGCGTTTCACCCCGCGCGCTCGGGAGATCTCCATCGACGCGCCGGTTCTCCTCTTCGCCCTCGCCGTTTCGCTCGCGACCGGGATCGCGTTCGGCCTGATCCCCGCCTTCTCCGCGCGCCGCGGCTTGAACGAGGCGCTGCAGGAGGGAGGCGACCGCTCGACGAGCGGCGCCGTCCGCCACCGGATGCGGAGCGCGCTGATCGTTTTCCAGGTCGCGATCTCCTTCATGCTCCTGATCGGCGCCGGCCTCATGATCCGCAGCCTCTGGAACCTGCAGGGAGTGGACCCGGGGTTCG
>DATFTF010000213.1:0-8239 GCA_035262245.1 Thermoanaerobaculia bacterium | reverse complement strand
CCGCCTTCAACGGCGACGGCAAGACCACCGTCTACGTGGGCGCGGCGTCGGGCGGCGTCTGGCAATCGCTCGACGGCGGGACGACCTTCAAGCCCGTGTTCGATCACGAATCGGTGCAGTCGATCGGCGCGGTCGCCGTCGATCCCTCGCACACCAACACGGTCTGGGTCGGCACCGGCGAGTCGTGGACGCGCAACTCGGTCTCCATCGGCGACGGCATCTACAAGTCGACGAACGCCGGGGCGACGTGGACCAACATGGGGCTCAAGGAGTCGGAGCGCATCACGCGCATCGTCGTCCACCCGAAGAACGGCGACGTCGTCTACGCGTGCGCGCCCGGCAAGCTGTGGAGCGACAGCGCCGATCGCGGCGTCTACAAGACCGGCGACGGCGGCAAGACCTGGAAGAAGGTTCTGGCGGGCTCCAATCTCTCTACGGGTTGCTCGAGCCTGACCATGGATCCCAAGAATCCCGACGTTCTCTTTGCCGGCCTGTGGGATTTCCGGCGCAAGGGCTGGACCTTCCGCTCCGGCGGCGACGGAGCCCACGCGGCGTCGGGCAGCGGGCTCCTGCGCTCCTCCGACGGCGGCAGCACCTGGAACGAGCTGACCGACAAGACCGCGTCCGGACTTCCGCCCAAGCCCTGGGGCCGCGTGGAGGTCGTGGTCGCGCCCTCCGACGCGAAGATCGTGTATGCGCTGGTCGAGTCGGAGCACTCCGCGCTCTACCGCTCCGCCGACGGCGGAAGGACGTGGGAGCCGCGGGACCGAAGCCAGGGAATGATCTGGCGCCCCTTCTACTTCGGGCGTCTGGTCGTGGACCCCGCCAACGCGGATCGTGTTTTCAAGCCGGGCGGCGATCTCTCGGCCTCCGAGGACAGCGGCCGCAGTTTCACGTCCTCTTCCGGACGCGGCTCGCACGGCGACTGGCACGACATCTGGATCGATCCCGACAATCCCAAGCGCGTGGTCGGGGGAGACGACGGCGGCCTGTGGGTCTCCAAAGACGGCGGCAACCGCTGGTGGAAGGCGCAGAACCTTCCGATCTCGCAGTTCTACCACGTGGCCGCCGACGAGCGGGATCCGTACCAGGTTTACGGCGGCCTTCAGGACAACAGCTCGTGGGTCGGAGACTCGGCCTATCCCGGCGGAATCACCAACGCGCGCTGGGAAAATCTCTACGGCGGCGACGGCTTCTGGACGATCCCCGATCCCACCGACGCCGACGCGGCGTACGCCGAGTCCCAGGGCGGTTACATCGGCCGCGTCGATCGCCGCACCCACAACACCCGAGACATCCAGCCCAAGGCCGGCTACCACGAGAAACTCCGCTACAACTGGAACACGCCGATCGCCGTGAGTCCCACCAACAAGTCAACGCTCTACATCGGCTCGCAATTTCTGTTCCGATCTCGCGACAGAGGCGAGACCTGGGAACGCATCTCGCCCGACCTGACCACCAACGATCCGGAGAAGCAGAGACAGGAAGAGTCCGGCGGCGTGACCGTCGACAACTCCTCGGCCGAGATGCACACCACCATCTATTCGATCTCCGAGTCGCCGCGGGACGCGGCCGTCCTGTGGGTCGGCACCGACGACGGCAACGTCCAGTTGACGCGCGACGCGGGCAAGACCTGGACCAACGTGGTAGGCAACGTGAAGGGGCTTCCTGCGAATTCCTGGGTGAGCTGGCTGGAGGCGAGCCGCTTCGAGGCCGGCACGGCCTACGCCGCCTTCGACCGCCACACGTTCGGCGACATGTCTCCCTGGGTCTACCAGACCAACGACTGGGGCAAAACCTGGAAGCGGATCGTCTCCCCCGAGCAGGGTGTGCGCGGCTACGCGCACGTCATCCGGGAGGACGCCGTCGACCGCTCGCTCCTCTTTTTGGGAACAGAGTTTGGTCTGTGGATCTCGCCCGACGCGGGGACCACCTGGGCCCGCTTCGAGGGGGGCGACTTTCCCAGCGTCGCCGTGCGCGACCTCCAGTTGCAGGCGCGCGAGAACGATCTGGTCATCGCCACGCACGGCCGCGGCATCTGGATCATCGACGATCTGACGCCGCTGCGGAAGCTGACGCGCGAAGTGCTGGGGCAGGAGGCGGCCTTCCTGCCGGGCCGTTCGGTGCAGCAGCGCATTCCGGCCAACGGCGGATGGCCGGAAGGGGACGCCGTCTTCTCCGGCCCCAATCCCGCCGGCGGCGCCGTGATCACCTACTACCAGAGAACGCGTCACCTCTTCGGTCCGATCAAGCTGGAAATCCTGGACTCCGAGGGAAAGGTCATCGACACCGTCTCCGCGAGCAAACGGCGCGGAATCAACCGGGTCGCCTGGTCGATGTCGGTCAAACCCCCGCGCGTGCCCCGGGCGGCCCAGCTCGCCTTCAACGCCTCGCAGGGACCGCGCGTCCCTCCGGGGACCTACACGGTGCGCCTGACCAAGGGGAGCCAGTCGATCCAGACTCAGATCCAGATCCAGGTCGACCGCCGCGCCTCCTACTCGGCCGCCGACCGCGCCGAGCAGTTCCGAGCGGTGATGCAGGCCCACGCACTCTTCAGCAAGATGAGCGATCTCGTCGACCGCCTGGATGGGGCCGCGCGGGGGGCGACGGCTCGGGCGCAGGGCCTTGCCGCGTCCGACCCGCTCGGCAAGAGACTCCAGGCGGTTTCCGACCGGATCGCCGTCCTGAAGCGCCAGGTCGTGGCCACCAAGGAGGGAGGCATGATCACCGGCGAGGAGCGGATCCGGGAGCATCTGGATACGGCCTACGGCGCTCTCATGAGCTCGGAGGGCAAGCCCCCCCGCTATCAGGTCGAGTACGTCGAAGTCCTCGGCCGCGAGCTGGCCGATGTCGGCAAGGAGTTCGACGCGCTGGAAGCAGGCGACATCGCCGCGCTCGACAAGGAGCTTGCAGGGCGAAAGCTCGAGCCGATCGCTCCGCGCGAAGCGCACCCGTAGCGAGCGATGCGCTGCCGGCGATAACAATATATATATTGTTGACCGGAGGCTTGAGGGCGCCGTGAGCCGGTGGAGAGCGGTCTTTCGAGGAGCCGGCGGGCTGCGGGCCGGATGGCGCCTGCTTCTCTTCGCGGCGGCGGCCACGATCCTGATGAGCGGCCTGCCCTGGATCGCCGTCAAGGCCGGATGGAAGCCGCGCGCCGGTTTCGACCCCGCCGACTTCCTGGTGGCCGACGGACTGGGACTCGTAGCTCTCGTGCTCGCCGCGTGCCTCATGGCCTCGATCGAGCGCGTCCGGCCGGGCGTCTACGGTCTGGCGTTCCGGGCCGGATTCCTCCGCCGCCTTGGCGAGGGGCTCGCCTGGGGAAGCGGGACGGTGCTCGCGGTGGCGGCCGCGATGGCGGCGCTCGGCGGCCTGTCCATCGCCGGACTGGCGCTGCACGGCCGCGCGCTCGCGGGCAGCGCCGCTCTCTGGGCCGCGGCGATGATCGTTCTGGGACTCTTCGAAGAGTATCTGTTCCGCGGTTACCCGCAGCGGACGCTGGCGTCGGGCATCGGGTTCTGGCCCGCCGCGGCGCTGCTCTCGGCAGGCTTCGGCGCGCTGCATTACTTCACCAAGCCGCGCGAGACCATAGTCGACGCCGCCGCCGTCGCGCTCCTCGGTTTCTTTCTTTGCTTCACGCTGGCCCGGACCGGCGATCTGTGGCTCGCCGTCGGCTATCACGCGGCCTTCGACTACGCCGCGCTCGTCGTCCTGGCCTCGCCCAACACCGGCATGCCGCCGGGGGAGCGCGTGCCGGGTCATCTCCTGGAGACGTCCTTCTCCGGACCTGTCTGGTTGACCGGCGGAGACTGCGGGCTCGAGGCGAGCCTTTTCACGTTCCCGGCGCTGGCCCTCCTGTTCTTTCTCTTTGACCGCCGCTCGCGGCCTAAGCAGCCGCCGAAGTAGGCAAACCGAAGCAGGCGAAGGCGTTTCGCATCCGCCCATGCGCCGGCGCCCGGGCGCGCGCAGCCCGCCGGGTGAGGCAAGGATCACCTAAAGGCGCGGCGCCCCGATGCCGGGATGTGGTATTCGTAGTGGCGGCGAGGTGGGACATGCAGAGAAATGCTCGCTGGGGTCCGCTCGTGTCTGTTCTGTCGCTCGTGTTGGCGGCGTGGCTCCCGGCGCAGACGCCGGCGGGCCGCACCAAGGTCACGATCCGCGGAAGCGGCAGCGACGTGACCATCGAGAAGGCGCCGTCCGCCCCCGCAGAACACCGCCTTTCCTTCTCCCGATCGCTGTTTCCCCAGGCCGCGCCCTCGGCGGCGGGAGGCGAAGGCGTTGTGGGCGAGGTCGTGCGCCTGAAATCGGCCGGCGCCGATGACTCCATGGCGCTCGCCTATCTGCGCCTGCACCAGTCGGAGCTGCCCTCGGTCATCACGGCCGAAGACGTCCAGGCGCTGCGCAAGGCCGGAGTCGGAAAGCCTTTTCTGGTCGCCCTGACCACGCTCTCCGCGGTGGACATCGGAAAAACCGGCGAGGGTCAGCCCGTTGCAAACGAAGCCTATGCGCCACCGTCCGGGGAGATGGCCGGATACGAGATGCAGGAAGCCTACGGATACGCATACGGCTACGGATACCCGGTCGCAGCCGGCTACGGCGGGCACAATGGGATGCATCACCACTTCTTCCCGCATCTGCGCCCGATTCCGCGGCCTCCCATCGTGCGGCCTCCCATTCCGCACCCCGCGCCGCAACCGGCTATCAACCACGGAATCACCCGCCGCGAAGTCGGCTTCTAATCGGCGCGGTCGAGGCGGCGGCGGGAGCCGTCCGGCGCTCCCCGGCGAGAGTCTTCGGCCCGAGAAGAGGTTCGCCGGCTGGTATCTTGCGCGCCATGGAGCGCGTCTGGATCCGTCCACCCATCACGGCCATGCCGCGCGGGCTGCATCGGTTTCTCCGGTTCGGCCGTTCCAGTGTGCTGCGGTTCTTGACGCCTGTGGACGCCGTGGGAGCGGTTCTGCGCAGGGGTCGGCCTCAACCGCCACTCTGGTTGCGAAGGCACGTCGGCAGCCTGCGCAATCTGAGCTCCGCCTCGCGTCAAATGAGGGAAATCGTCGCCGGCAACGACCTCGTCCGCCCGGGTGATCGGGTTCTCGACGTCGGCTGCGGAACAGGGGCCATGGCGTTCGAGCTTCAAGATCTCCTGAGCGTCGAGGGAAGGTACGTCGGCTTCGATGTGGACCGCGATGCGATCCGCTGGTGCCGCAAAGTCTTCCGCTCGGACGCCCGATTCCGCTTCGAGATCGCACAGATGAGCTCGCCCGACAACGGCGGGGTCGCCCGGCGCCGCTACGAATTTCCGGTCCCGACTCGAGGCGCCGACTTCATTCTGGCCAAATCGGTCTTCACGCATCTCCTGGAACCCACGGCGCGCTCTTATCTGCAGGAGACCCGCAGGGCGCTGGCTCCCGGGCGGAAGGCCCTGGTGACCGCATTTCTCTTCGCCAGAGGAAGTCGAACCGATCGCGGCGCCTCTCCCATCTTCGCCTTCGGCGACGATCGCGGACTGGTGCGGTGGAGATGGAAGGCCCGTCCCGAATCGGCGGTCGCCTACGAGCGAGAACACTTTCTCGGCCTGGTTTCCGAAGCCGGCCTCCGTGTCGAATGGCTATGTCAGGGGTTCTGGCCCGGGGACGCGACGCGCTACACGGGACAGGACATACTCATTCTCGCGGCGTGAGAGTGGGTGCGGCCCTCATCCCTGATTGCGGTCGAGGCGGCAGATTCCGGACCAGATTCGTGAGCGCATCGGTCCGGTGGGCTCCGGGAACCGCGCCACCAGACGCATCCAGAGGGGGACGCGCTTGTACCGCGCCGCTTCCTTGAGCGGAGAGCGGACCGCCGCCACCCGCCAGCCGTGCGGCTCGAAGAAGCGCGGTCCCTCCGCCGGCGCGAACTTGAGCGGCGCTCCCGCCGCGTTTAGGTCCTTGCCGACTTCCTTCTGGAGCAGGCGCAGGAGGCCGGGCGAGGCGATGTCCAGAATCCAGTGCCGGAAGGGGGCCGGGGCGGCGAGGTCCTGCGCCAGCGCGGCCGCTTCCGCCGGGGTCAGGTAGATCAGCAAGCCCTCGGTCAGGATGACCGCCCGGTGGCTCTCGCCTTTGAGCCGCGCGAAGAGAGCCCGGCGAGCGCCGACGTCGGCAAGATCGAGCCGGACGCGTTCGAGGCGGCAGACCGGGCGCTCGTCCCCCAGCAACTCTTCCTTGTAGTCCAGGATGCCCGGCAGGTCGACTTCCACCCAGTGGAGATTTGCAGGCAGCGCCATCCGGTAGGGGCGGGCGTCCAGGCCGGCGGCCAGATTCACCACGCAATCGGCTCCCTGCGCGAGCAGCTCGGAAAGGTAGTGATCGAAGAGCACCGTCCGAAGAACCCAGGCCCACGCATACCGGTCGTGAGACCGCATCGCCGAGGCGATGGCGACGCCGCGCTCGCCGGCCAGCCGGGCGGCCAGCGGGTCGCGAAACAGGGCGTCTTCGCGTTCGGTCTCGCGGGCGCGATAGAGCGCAGCCCAGATGGCCGTGTCGGAGATGTTGCGAAAGGTCTGCGTCGACGTGGAGGGCATAGGTTGTTTCTCCTGCGGACGTTCGAGCGTGAGGCAACGCGAGCCGGCCGGCCTATGAGACCATAAAGGTACCCTTGCGAAACTTTTGGATTGGCGCCGCCTGCCTGCTGCTGGCCGCCGGATGTGAGACCGTCGCGCAGGTCGAGAATCTGTCCGACGAGGCCTGCCGCCGCTCGTTTGAAGACGCGCTCTCGTCGATTCTGGTCGGAGAGAAGGAGACCCCGCAGGTCGCGCAGGAACTTTCCGAGCAGACGCTTCGGATGCTGGCGTATGGCCGCCTGGGCCCCCGGCCCTTTCTGGTCAGCTCCTCCTCCGGCGCGGATTACGAGTTCTTCGTGGAGAAGAAGAAGAGCGGCTGCCTGTTGCGCCTCTACGGGCGGCAGAAAGGCTTTACTTCCTACACCAACAACTTGACCTACATCGCGACGCGGCCTCTGCCGGACTGCCTCTGCAAGGAGTAAAGGCGCGGCGCCCCCAGAATGAGAACGCCGCGCCCCGGAAAAGAACCGCTTAAACGACGAGGGTGCCGGTGCGGATCAGGTAGGCCAGGCGCTTGCGCTGGTCGGGCGTCAACATCTCGTGGAGGCGCGCCAGGGCGGTCGTGACCGCCGTCCGCAGGCGCTCCGCGCTCTGCATCCGGACCGCGGCCCCGGCGGCGGCCTTCGCCTGGTCGAAGGTCTCGGCCTCGATCGCTTCGGCGAACGCCGAGAGCGCCCGTCGCTGGTCGACCGCGGCCTGGGCCCGCTCGGTCTTGATCTCGTCCAGGATCCTCGCAAGCTTTTCCACCTGCGCCTCCTCGAGCTCGAGCTTGTAGGCCAGGAAGCGCAGCGGCCGGCGCACGCCGAAGGCTCCGCCGCCAAAACCGAACGGCGTCTCGCCCTCCTCGGCCATCGCGGCGTGGCGCCAGGAGCCGTAGCGCCCGTGCCGTCCACCCGAGCCGCAGCCCAAGCCCTGACGGCGCTCCGCCCTCTCGCGCATCCAATGGGGAATGAATCCGGGATACATGAAGGCCTCCTTTCGCCGGGGCTCTCGCTCCCGGCGGGACAACGCGTGGGCGTAACGCCTCACGCATCGGAAACGCTACGCCTCCCGGCGAAGGCCGTCAAGCGACCGTGGCAAAGAATTCCCGGAGCGCAATAGGATTCCTGCGCCAGGAGGGGAAGAGATGCTCCGACCGCACGCCCGCCGATTCCTCGCAGTCTCCGTGGCCGCGCTCGCTGCCGCGGCGGCTCCTGCCGTCTCGAGGTCAGAACCTGCTAACTCCCTGTCTCCGAGCTCGCTCGAGGAGATCGACCGGGCCGCCAGGGAGGTCCTGTCCGAGACCGGCGCTCCGAGCGCTTCGGTCGCGGTGGTTGCCGGCGGAGAGATCGCCTGCGTTCGCGCGTACGGCCGGGCGCGCCTGGATCCTCCGACGCCCGCTCGCGCCGACATGCGCTACGCGATCGGCTCGATCTCCAAACAGTTCACCGTGGCGGCCGTCCTGATGCTGGCGCAGGAGGGCAAGCTTTCCTTAGACGATCCGGTCGCGCGGTTTCTTCCGGACCTGACTCGCGCCCGGGAGGTCACGATCCGGCAACTGCTTTCCCACACGTCGGGCTATCAGGACTACTGGCCGCAGGACTACGTCCCGCCCTTCATGCTGGCCGCGATCACCCGCCAGGAGATCCTGAACCGGTGGGC